>CAMCQX010000097.1 GCA_945876985.1 Chitinophaga pinensis | reverse complement strand
TTACATTTGCTCCAAAAAATGGTTTTGTGATTTGTGATTTATTATAATTTAATTGATTGGCTAAACTTGCTTGGTCAGATTTATCACCACCCGAAACATGCAATACTTGCTTACGCCATTCCGTATTTAAAATAGTATCTTTTTCATAGCTAATTAACTTGTCTAAATAGTTTTGTGCTTCTTCGTTTGTAGCAGCTGGAATTCGGCCTGTGGCTATTGCAGGTGCATAAGGCTGCAAAGCATTTAAACCCGCTGTATACATGTTATCGCTCGATGGTTCCCCAATGGCAGGAACTAAATTATTACTGTATGCATTTTGATAATTACTTCTAATCAAATTGTTTTGATAGCCTCTTCCTAACAACAATAAATAATTGGGTTTTACCGTTTGATTTTGATACAAATATTTCAAAAAATGTTTTACGGCCAACGGATGTTCATAGCCATAAAAAAACTGATTATACAAATTATTACTATAAAAAATATTTGTTGTGAATTGCTGTGAGCGATAGTTTTTATAAGCGTTTGCAGCTGTTTCCAATTGCTTGTTTGATATAATAATAAATTCAGTATTTAAATTTGAATTGGCAAAATTCATATTTACCAACTCCAATTTTGTTACATTTCTTATTTCGGTTTCATCGTAAAAATAATAGTCAGAGTTTGTATTAGTGTTTTCAACCAATGCATTTAAATCATTGCCAATTTTGGAACAATTAACTTTTTTAAAATTGGTTAAATCTAATAACTGCGGGTTATTTTTACCATAATTACTAAATTTAAAATAAATTCTATTAGTACTTTGCTGCGCAATATGTTTAAAATATAGCTGACTTTGGTTGTTTAAATTGCAAGTTCTTGGATACTTAAAAGTAAAATACGAAAGTGAACTAAAATCGCTGCCAACGCCTAAATCGGCTACGGTTTCAAACTTTAAATAGGTATTGTTTCCAATGGTTGAATTGCTTAAATTAATTGAATATTTAGTTTCAGTATAACCTGTGTAAGTGGTATCTTTTATGTTCGAAAAATTAAAATTATCAGCGGAAAATCCAATTTTTAAATGATGGTTAATTGCTTTTGAAACATCGTTACTTACACCAAAAACTTTTGCTTCAAGCAATGCATTGGGACCACTTGAAAATAAATTAGGCGTACTTATTGGGTAAATTCTATATGGAAAATCAGCACCAATTTTTAAACCAACCCAACTTTCACCTTCTAAATATTCGGAAAAATAATAGGGTTCACCTTGCCCAACTTTGTCAAATCTACCTCTATAATATTCTTGAATTGGCGCAGTATCTATTTGATGAATATAATATTCTTCGGGTGTAAATAAATTGTAATTTGTTTCATTGAACAAGCTAAATCGTTTGCCAACTTGAAAAATAGAAGCAGGAATGATGGTAAAAAAATAAACTGCGGTATCGCTAAACAAACTGTTTAATTGATGAGGTTGATCGGTATTTGTTTTATATAATTCAGCATCTAAAACACCATCGTTTTTGGTGGCGTAAAATGAAAGATAATCAGTAGCATTAAATTCACCATCGTTTTCACCTTGCACAAAACATGCTTGCTCCACCCCATTTTTAAATATTTGAAATTTGTTAGGGTTGATGCCCGATAAATTTATTCCAATCTGCGCCAATTGATTGGAGTCAATTTTATAAACGCCTTTCTCCCATATTTTTATTTTATAATAGGTTTGATTTGGTCTAATCCACTCATTGCCTAATAATTGAGCAAAAGCAAATTGCGTTATAAAAATTAATATAAATGCGAAAACTATTTTTTTCATTCAGTAATTCAATCAAACAAATATAACGGCTTCCACCTCAAAAAAAGTATTTGTTTGCTATTTTTTACATTTTATTAACTTGCTAGCTGAATTTTAAAAAATTGCAGACACAGAATTGAAGAAGTTTATAAAATATATTTCTTATGGTAAATATGAAACTGGTGGTTACAAACACGAGCTTTTTTTTGCGGAACAATTGCAACAATTTTTGAATCAAAAAGGAGAACATGTATCGTTAGAAATTGATAGAAAAAATCGTTTTTACACCAATCCATTTGCTTACCTAAAACTATTTTTATTAGGCTTAACAGCCAATACAAATTATAATATTGTGGTAGCCAGAGTAGCTTTATTTGCTGTGCTTCGCAATGCATTTACCCAAAATAAAGTATATATTGTATTACATAATTTTGATGAATATGACGGAAAATCTTTTTGGCTCAATTTATATTATGATGCTTTGTTTTTTGTTTTGAAAAACACAAAAAATGACAATATTTCTATTGTAACAGTTGCACCTTTTTGGGTGAAATATTTCAAAGAAAAAATAAAACATAATATTAATGTTTTCCATTTTCCAAACTTTTTTGATGGTGAATTTTATTCTGATTTTATTGCTGTAAATAAGAAAAAACAAATTCATTTAGGCCAATGGAGTTTTAAAAACCATGCTGATGTTTTTGAAATTGCAAAGCAACTAACAGAACAAGGTTACTATTGTTATTTCAGTACAAACTTCAAAGATTTTGCTACTAAAACTTCCAATTACGAAGTTGTTTATTTCAACCAATTTGAAAACTATTTAACGCAAATGGCTTTGAGTGAATTTACTTTGGCCATTACTGGAATAAATGAAGGTTGGAACCGAGTAGCACATGAAAGTATTTTGGTGGGAACACCTGTAATAGCTTATGCTAAAGCTGGTTTACTTAATTTGGTAAATGAAAGTAAAAGCATTGTAGCTAGCAATATAGAAGAAGTTTTACAAGGCATAGAAAACAAAAATGTGCAAGCAAACCCCAATTTACTTGCACATTATGATATAAAAAATGTAGCCGATTATTTACGCAAGATTCTGAATTAATCATTGCTAAAATCTGTGAATCTGTGGCTACTCTTTAGTTAAAAAACTCTCTCATTCTATCAAAAAAACCTTTATCGTTGGCGTTTGGCTTTGGATGAAAGTTTTCGGCTTCACGTAATTTTTCTAATATTTCTTTTTCTTCATGACTTAATTTTTGTGGTGTCCAAACATTGATGTGAATCAACTGATCACCTTTAAAATTAGTATTTAGCTCTGGTAATCCTTTACCACGCAAACGGAGAATTTTACCAGCTTGTGTTCCAGCATCTATTTTCAATTTTACTTTTCCATCTACAGTTGGCACTTCTACTTGCGTTCCCAAAGCTACATCTGCAAAATTAATGTATAAATCAAAAACGATATTGTTACCATCACGTTTTAAAATTAAGTCTTCAGCTTCTTCTATTAATATAATTAAATCGCCAGCATGACCGCCCATTGGGCCAGAATTTCCTTTTCCACTCATGCTAAGTTGCATACCATTGGCCACACCAGCAGGAATATTTACCGAAACCACTTCTTCTTTATTTACCAATCCATCGGCATTAGAACCAGCAGGACGTTTGCCCATAATTCTTCCAGTTCCTTGGCATGTTGGGCAAGCACTTGTTGTTGCCATTTGACCTAAAAATGTGTTGGTAACTCTGCGCACCTGACCAGAACCTTTACAAGTTCCGCAAGTTTCAAAACTTAAACCTTCAGCCATTACTAATCGGCCAAATTTTAGTTTCTTTTCTACGCCAGTTGCAATTTCTTGCAATGTTAATTTTACTTTTAAACGAATATTACTACCCCTAACTCCTCTTCCACCACCACTGCTTCTTCCGCCTCTTCCTCCACCAAAAAATGAATCAAAAGGACTTCCACCATCGTTACCAAACACATCGCCAAAATTACTGAATATGTCGTCCATGTTCATTCCACCGCCACCATAACCGCCTTGGCCACTGGTTCCAGCATGTCCGTATTGGTCGTAACGCGCTTTTTTGTTAGGTTCACTTAGCATTTCATAGGCTTCGGCTGCTTCTTTAAATTTTTCTTCCGCCTTTGGATCTCCCGGATTTTTATCAGGGTGAAACTTAATCGCCATTTGTCGGTAAGCTTTCTTGATATCAGCCTCACTCGCATTTTTACTTAAACCAAGTACCTCGTAGTAATCTCTTTTTTTCATCTATTTTCAATTGAATTACAAGGTTGAACAGATTGAAAGATTACAAGGTTTTTGTAGTCTTTATGTTCCTAAATCTTTGTAATTTTTGTAATTTTTTAATTTTGCAATCTTTCTAATCTTTATAATTTCTTATTCGCCAACTACCACTTTTGCAAAACGAATCACTCTTTCGTTTAACAAATAGCCTTTTTCAACTGTATCTACCACTTTTCCTTTTAAATCATCGCTAGGTGCAGGAATATTAGTAATGGCTTCGTGGAATTCACTGTCAAAAACTTTATTGGTACTTTCCATTTCTTTCAAACCTTTTTGCATCAAAATGTTTTTCAATTTATGACTTACCAATTCTATTCCTTCTTTTACAGCACTTACTTCTGTAGCTTTTTCCATTGCTTTTGAAGCACGTTCAAAATCGTCTAAAACAGGAATCAATGAAACCAAAACTTCCTTACTTGCGGTCATCATAAACTCCATTCTTTCCTTTGCCGATCTGCGTTTGTAGTTTTCAAAATCGGAATATAATCGTAAATATTTGTCTTTTGCCTCAGCTAATTCTTGCTCCAAAGTAATTGGAGTTTCTTCTGCCTTTTGTTCTTCAATAGTGACAGCATTGTCAGTTTGCTCAGTTTCGTTAACTATGTTTTCTCCAGAATTTTCTGTAGTTGAATCATTGGTTAATTCTTGCTCTTGCTCGTTATTCATTGTAATTTGGTGATATTTGCTAAATTTTTATTGATTTTAAAAACCTATTCTATCAAAAGTGTTGCCATTGGAAAATTTGTCCGTTTTTTTGGGAGGAAGTTGATTTGTTGATTTAGAGATTTGTTGATTTGTTGATTTATTGATTTATTAAAATTATAAATATATATTAACCCTATCAACTCTATAAACCCAATTAACCTATTAACCCTATCAACTTATCAACCCTATCAACTTATTAACCCTATCAACTTACCAACCCTATCAACTTACCAACCCTATCAACTCAACAACCCTATCAACCTTCGTAACCTTTGTTTCATCACGTTTACTTACTCCAAATAAATAGGTTTTATCGTAGTAGATCAACATGGCTTTTGCCCAATCGGCAATATTATTTTCTTCCAATAATTGAACCGCTTCTCGGGTTCGTAAATCGCCCAAACGTTTATGCAATTTTTGAGTAGCTTGTATCAATATTTCTTTGTCAAAATGCCCGTAATCTGTTATAATATTTTTTACACGTACATCTATATCTATTTCCAAAAAATATAACTGGTTATTGCGAATGGCATCATGAATTTTTGTAGGTACTTTACATCTACCAATCATGGAACTTTCATCTTCTATCCAAATTGGAATTTCAGCATTCATTTGATGAAGTTCAAATGCTAATAAATTTTCATATTGTTCATTGGTTGGTTGCGGTGGCAATCCAATATTGCCAAAGGCAGAACCTCTGTGATTGGCTAAATTTTCTAAGTCTAAAACTTGAATATTTTGCGTGGCAAATTGTTTTAAAATAGTAGTTTTTCCACTGCCAGTATAACCACCTAAAACCTTAAAATCATAATCAGCTGCTAGCTTTTCTAATGTCCAATGTCTATACTTTTTATAACCACCTTGTAACAAATGAACTTGAAACCCTGCTGTACTTAGTAAATTTGCCATGATTCTGCTTCGCAATCCACCACGGAAACAATGAATAATTATTTCTTTATTTTTAAATTGTTTGTATGCTTGTTTAACTAATTTATAAAAATTAGGACCTACTAATTTATAACCTAAAATAACTGCAGCTTCAGGTCCATTTTGTTTATAACTTATACCTACTTCTTTGCGTTCTTCATTGGTTAAAATGGGGAAATTAACAGCACCAGGAATATGTCCTTGTTCAAATTCTATAGGCGCGCGCACATCTATTAACGTAAGCGTTTCCTGTAATTTAAACAGTTCTTCTATGCTCGTAATTGGCTTAATCATTCAACAAATAATTTTTGCTTTGCGGACCTTGATTCATTAACAAATCTAAAACAGATAAATTAGCTTGAAAAGGATATTTTTCGGTAAATACTTGTAAATATTTCTTCATATTTTCTCCTGCTATTACTTCACTACGATTGCGTTTTTTAGCATCAAAATAATTGCGAAAATCGCTTATATTTTCATATTCTAATTCGTATTTTTCAGTGTAAGAAATTGGTTTTTCTTGTTTCAATAATTTTAAAATAAGTTTCAATAATTCGGTATTGAAATCAAACAAATATTCATGCTTTTGCTGAAAGTAAAATGGTTCAAAAAAATCTTTATAATAAAACCAAAATGAGGAGTTTCCGTAAGCCGACTGAAACGCCAACCAATGCTGCTTTTGCCAGCTTTCATGGTAGTTAATTTTCACCTCGCCAAAAGCTTGTTTTGAAAAATGTATTTTAACAGTTGGAATACTCAAAACCTGCAC
>CAMCQX010000096.1 GCA_945876985.1 Chitinophaga pinensis | reverse complement strand
TTTAACTCAATTAGTAAGTAAAGAACAATTAGTAAAAGGCAGTACTTTTTATAGCACTACTTGGCAAATTGCATCTATTGCCGGTCCGGCAAGTGCGGGATTTTTATATAATTATTTTGGAATTACCAATAGTTTTATTGTAATTATTGGATTGTTTTCTATTGCATTTATTTTTTTAAGTTTAATAAAAGTAAAGAAACATATTGTATCCATGAAACACGATTCTATTTGGTTAAATTTAGCAGAAGGAATCAAATATGTATTGAACCATAAAATAATTTTAGGTGCACTTTCACTCGATTTATTTTCAATTTTGTTTGGTGGTGCTGTGGCCTTGTTACCTGCTTTTGCAAATGAAATTTTAAATGTTGGTCCGCAAGGATTAGGATATTTGCGAGCGGCACCATCATTAGGAGCAAGTTTAACCATGATTGCTTTTTCATTTTATGGAAGTTTCAAAAATCCTGGACAAACATTAATAATTGTGGTGGCTGCATTTGGAATTTGTATGATTGGTTTTGGTTTAAGTACCAATTTTTATTTGAGTATAATTTTACTTTTTTTTAGTGGCGCTTTCGATAGCATAAGTGTGATCATTCGTGGTGCAATTATGCAAATATTTGTTCCTGATAACATGCGTGGAAGGGTGTCATCTATCAATACTATTTTTATAGGAAGTTCTAACGAAATAGGTGCATTTGAAAGTGGAGTTGCGGCAAGATTTTTAGGATTAGCACCATCAGTAGTTTTTGGTGGAACAGCAACTTTAATTGTAGTACTTACAGCCCAATGGAAAGCCAAAGCATTGAAAATAATGAAGTTTTAGTTGATAGTTGTTAGGAAATAGCACAATCTTAATATTATAAGTAAGCCACTTGTTTAGTAACCAATATTGAAATAAATTATCAATTATTATTGCAAGGCACAAAATAACTCCTATATGTAATCAAATGAATTTCATTTTGCAGAATAATGACCTAAAAGTTTTTTTGTTAAATAAAACTGTATTAATTATGTGGCTTAAATTTATGTCATTATGATTACGATAATAAACCGAAAATTTTTACCAAATAAGTTAAAAGTTAACGCTTGGGACGTATTAGCTCCTTACTTTAATGAATTATTAGTTAGAGAAATAAATGATAAATCAGCATTAGAAAAATGGCTGTCAGACAGAAGTGAATTGGAAGCTTTTGTAAGTGAAGATTTGGCTTGGCGTTATGTAAAAATGACCTGTGATAGCAATAATAAAGACCTTGAACAAGCATATTTGTTTTTTGTAACCGAAATTGAACCACAAATTTCACCTATATCAGATCAGTTAAATAAAAAATTGGTAGCATGTAAATTCATGGAGGAATTAGACCATGATAAATACTTTATTTACCTACGAGGAATTAAGTCAGAAATAGAAATATTTAGGGAAGAAAACGTGCCGTTAATGGCCGAAATAGCTACCGAAAGTCAAAAGTATGGTAGCATTGTTGGTGGTTTAAGTGTAACTATTGATGGTAAAGAGTTAACACTTCAGCAAGCAGCTAATTTTTTAAAAAATACTGACAGGGCAAAACGTGAAGATGCATTTTTGAAAATAAATGAAGTGCGTGCCGCTCACGCTCAGGAGTTAGACGATTTGTTTGATAAGTTAATTGCACTTAGAAATAAAGTTGCATTAAACGCAGGTTTCAATAATTTCAGGGATTATATGTTTGCTGCCCTTGGCCGTTTTGATTACAAACCAGAAGATTGTTTTGCTTTTCATGAAGCCATTCAGTTAGAAGTTTTGCCCTTAGTAAAAGCATTTAACGAAGTTAGAAAAAATGAACTTGGACACAATTTAAAACCTTGGGACATGGAAGTAGATACCAAAAATCGGGAGGCTTTAGAACCATTTACAAGTGGCAAAGATTTAATTGATAAAACCGTAAAATGTTTTAGAAAAGTAGATGATTATTTTGCATGGTGTATAGAAACCATGGACAATATGGAGCGCCTTGATTTGGAAAGTAGGAAAGGTAAAGCGCCCGGTGGTTACAATTATCCAATGGCAGAAACCAGTGTTCCTTTTATATTTATGAATGCTGCTTCGTCAACCCGCGATGTGGAAACAATGGTGCATGAAGGCGGACATGCTGTTCATTCGTTTTTGAGTAAAGACTTAGAATTAGCAGCATTTAAAAATTGTCCGAGCGAAGTAGCAGAATTAGCTAGCATGAGCATGGAACTAATTAGTTACGATGGACAAGATGAATTTTATACCAATCAAGAAGATTTTAACCGTGCCAAAGAAGAACATTTGGAAGGAATTATTAGAATTTTACCTTGGATTGCCACCATTGATAAATTTCAACATTGGATTTATACAAACCCAACTCACACCGCGCAAGAACGTAAAACGTATTGGGTAGAGCTAAGCAAAGAGTTTGGTACTGGAATGGTTGATTGGACAGGATATGAAGCTATACAAGCTTATACATGGCAAAAACAATTGCATTTGTTTGAAGTTCCATTTTATTATATTGAATATGGAATGGCACAGTTAGGTGCCTTAGCAGTTTGGAAAAATTATATTGCCGATAAACCAACTGCATTGGCTCAATACAAAGCAGCTTTAAGTTTAGGTTATACCAAAACCATTAGCGATATATATAAAACTGCAGGCATTGAATTTAATTTTACGGCTCCTTATATCAAACAATTAATGGAATTTGTAAAAGTAGAATTGAATAAATGTAATTAAGAAATTCGAATAATTAAATGATACAAAAAAAGCATATTGAAAATTTCAATATGCTTTTTTATATTTTCACTTATATTTATTTTACAATAGTAATTTTCTTGACCATTAAATGTTGGTCGCTTGAAATTTTTAATAAATAATTTCCTGAATTTAAATTTTTAATATCTAAAATAGCATTTGTAGTACCAACTTTTAAAGTGTGTTTTTGAATTAAAGCACCTATTAAATCATACAATTCAATATTAATATTTTTATCAGAATTACTTAAATTTTGAATATTGATAAAATCGCAAGCAGGATTTGGAAATATTGAAATTGAAAGGAGTGTTGTTATATCAATGTTATTTGTTTTCATTTTACATGAATCAGAAACTAAATTAATAGCCTCAATTGTTTTGCCCGATACAAGTGTACGACCAGCAAATCCACTGTAATTATTTGGATAAAAAATACTTTTAAAAACAATGTTTTGAATTGCATTTGCACCTTGTGCAATAATACCTGAGTTTGATACGGGACTACTATATTTCCAAACTGTTTTTCCCGTTGAATCAATTTCAATAAAAGTTCCAACGGGTCCATTAGTAACTAATACATTTCCATTAGGCAATGGTTGAGCTCCAGAAATATTACCCGCACTTAAATTATTAGTATTTCCATCATTATATTTCCAAGAAGTTGTACTTGGTAAATAGGGAAGTGTAGGTACGTAATTATATCCAATTACTGGTGGATTAATAATTTCAACGGTTGAATAATCACCTCCAGTACGATTTAATCCATTATTGAAAATCATAATTTGATTCTCGTAAGGTAAACCTTTTTCAATCCACCTTGCATTGTGCTGACCAAATAATTTTTGATCAGCAGCAATTCCATTTTTATATGCTTGAGGATTTCCCCAACGATAAATTAAATCGCCACCTTTACCCGATTTACCTCCTAAATGACTTGCAGCTTGAATTGTAGTTGTGCTGTGATCTATTATCCAAACTTCATTAAAATTATGTGCACTTAATACTATTTGATCAAGTTCTGGATTGTATTCAACAGAATTTAAGTGTATCCAATCTGTTTTTGCAACTCCAGCATTGTAATTAATATTAAATAGTTGAGGATTGTTACTAACCGAACCGTAATTTGGTTTAGTACTGTCAAAATCTTGAATTAAATGATCCCATAATTTCCATTCCCAAACTATGTTTCCACCATTTAACCCTTCAGGTTGAATTTCTGAAATTTTTTCACTCCATAAAACTGATGATAATAATGTTGGATTTCTACCTTGTTCTATTGCTTGCGTATTTGTTTTTAGTTCCCAAACTATTAATAGTACATTGCCATTTGGTAAAGGCTTTATATCATGATGTTGACAATTTATAGAATCTGAAAAAGTATAACTCCATGTTACATTCCCATTCCAATCTAATTTTTCTAATAAACCTCCTGTTCCAGCAGTACTAAAATTTGGATTGTTCATATTTCCAGTACGAAGCAAAGAACCATCTGCTAACAAATAACAAGATAAGGCAGGGGTGGTATTACTAGTCCATGTTTTTACTAGTTTTCCACACTTATCAATTAAATAGGTATTTTTACTTTTCATGGGTGCAAATAATACATACCCACTGTCTATTGATCCTAAATCGTGTTGAATTAAACCAACAGTTGTTTGTGCATTTAGTAATGAGCATGAATAAAATAAAAATGCAAGGTTAATTATTTGTTTTTTCATTTATAATTTTGAATTTATTTTATGACTAATTTGAATATAAAATGTTAGACTTTTAAAAAAATACATCTTTTTAAATAATAAATTTTAAAGCTAATAAATACAAAATAAAAGAATATAGATGTAATTCATGTTTATTTATAGTTATAATTTGCTAATTTAAAAAAAAGTAACTTAAAAAAAACAAACTAAAATATTTCAATTTGCTTTCCATAAAATGGTTTTGCAAATATTTTATAAGATACCTGCTATAATGCTTTCAATTTTTACTCCCTCAGCTTCGGCACGATAGTTTTTAATTAAACGGTGGCGAAGAATATTTAATGCAATTGCTTTTACGTTTTCAATATCTGGTGAATACTTCCCATTTAATAACGCATGTGCTTTTGCACCAATAATTAAAAATTGTCCAGCTCTAGGGCCTGCTCCAAATTCTATGTATTTCTTAATTTCTTCAGTAGCAAATGGACTATCAGGACGAGTTTTACTTACCAATTTTACAGCATATTCAATTACATTATCTGCAACCGGAGTTTTACGAACTAATTCTTGAAAAGCTAAAATATCACTGCCATGAATAATTTTATTCATTTCAACTTTATGGTTACTCGTAGTTTTTTTAATAATTTCAATCTCTTCTTCATAAGTAGGATAATCCAAAAATACATTAAACATAAAACGGTCTAATTGAGCTTCTGGTAATGCATATGTTCCTTCTTGTTCAATGGGATTTTGCGTAGCTAAAACAAAAAATGGATTTGGTAATTGATGCAATTGACCATTAATAGTAACCGTTTTTTCTTGCATGGCTTCTAATAAAGCAGCTTGCGTTTTAGGTGGAGTTCTATTTATTTCATCTGCCAAAATAATATTGGCAAATATTGGTCCGCGAAGAAATTGAAATTCACGTTTTTCGTTTAAAATTTCACTTCCTGTAATATCACTTGGCATCAAATCGGGTGTGAATTGAATGCGGTTAAAATCTAAATCAAGTACCTGACTTAATGTTTTTACCAAAAGTGTTTTTGCTAATCCAGGTAAACCAATCATTAGCGTATGGCCATTACTGAAAATAGAAATCAAAAGTGCTTCTACAATTTGATCTTGACCAACTATAACTTTACTAATTTCTTTTTTTAACTCATTATATTTTTGGTGTAAAGCATCCGCTGCAGCTACATCGTTAGGATATGACATGTTTTATAAATAGGGTTTAATTGATTAATAAATTTATTGATTGTGACTTTCCCATGAAACTAAACTTGGGCAAGTTTTATATTCTTCAGCTATTTGAACATAAAACTGTTTGCGGTTTTTATCTATCCAATGTGCCAACGTTTTTTGTTTTTTGTCTTGTTCAGCCGCTATTTGCATTTTCTGATAATCATCTCTTAAATTAGCTATATGAGGCTTACTTTCTGTTTTTAAAAACAACACTCGCCAAACTTTAATTGGTTCGCCAGTTGCACTTTGAATGGTTGTTAATTCAGCATCGCTAATTTGTCCTGGTGTTAAATTTTGAACAATTAAAAATACGTCTTTTGGCAATTCATCAATAGGAATTTTTGTGTTTCCAGTATTCATATCAGATAAAAAACCACCACGAGCAGCAGATTTTTTTTCAGTACTGAATTTTTTAGCTGCATTTGAAAAGGAAATACTATCTATTTTTATTAAATTAACAATTGAATCAAGGAATAAGCTAGTTGATTGAATGTCGGCTTTATAAATTTGTGGACGAATTAATATATGTCGGGCGTTTACTTCTTCGCCACGTCTTTTTATAGGTTGAATAATGTGGTAACCAAACTTAGTTTCAATAATTTTAGAAATACTATCTTGAGGAGTTTTAAAAGCAGCTGCTTCAAATTCTGGAACCATCATTCCTCGTCCAAAAAAACCTAATTCACCACCTTGAGCTGCACTACCTTTGTCGTCACTATAAATTTTAGCAAGGGTTCTAAAATTATCACCATTTAATAATCGATCGCGAAGTTCTGTTATTTTTTGAAAAGCAATATCCTTGGCTTCTTTTGAAACTTTTGGTTCAATAATTATTTGCGAAACTTCTACTTC
>CAMCQX010000095.1 GCA_945876985.1 Chitinophaga pinensis | reverse complement strand
CCAGTGTTAAAGTTAGAACCCATTTTAGCAACTGAATTGCTCATTGGAGCAAAATTAGGATTTGTATATAAAAACGGTCTAACTAAATTAGTTTCGTTTGATGTGTTAAAAGTATCAGTTCCATTAGCTACAACCCAAGCAGCAACTTGAGTACTTGTAGTTAAAGCCAAAGTATCAGATGACGAAGCTAATCTTCCAGCCCAACCTTGAGGAATACCAGCAATTACATTGTTTTTAAATACTGCGGTTCCATTTTGAAAGCCAATATTAGTCTTTCTAGAATCAATAATTAAACCTGCTACTGGGAAACCTGTGAATATAGAGTTTACAATAGTTAAAGCTGAGTTTCTACGAATATGAGCACCACGACCAAAATTTGTATTAGGCGTAACAGATTGACCTGTAAAATATGGTCCAACCATAGTAATATTTGAAAACACAGCAGATGTACGTGGTAAATTTGAAGAACCACTGGCATCGTTATCGCTTTCAAAACCATTAGAACTACTTTGATCAGCATTTTGAGGGATTCGTAATCCAATTCCAAATTGAACTAATCCTTTGTAACCATTATCAGAGTCAAAATCATCATCAATACCAGCGTAGGCTATTAAGTGTTTACAATTTACAGCACCACCAAACCATTCGTATGAGTCATCACCTGAGAATGAAACTTGAACGTTATCAATTAAAGTTTTTCTTCCAACAGAATAAAAAGTAATACCATTAATTTCAGAGTTTGAAGCAGTAGACAAAGGAATACCCGCAAACTCAACACGCACATAAGTTAAAACTCCTGAACTATCATTATCATCTGAACCACCATGACGGCCATCAATTAAACCACCACCTACAACAGGCTTTGCTATTCCACCTTCGGCAGCAGCAGTATCACCTTGTGGTAAATTATGAATTCCTTTACCTGTGAATACTAAACCACCCCAATTTCCTGGAGCTCTAAAGCCAGCACCATTGTTTGATGTAAATACAATTGGCTCTGCCAAAGTACCACGAGCAATTAATTTTGCACCTCTACAAATAATTAAAGTACCTTTTCCTTTTCCTCTAATTACTGTACCTGCTTCAATAGTTAAAGTGGCATTGTTGGTTACATATACGTAACCATCGTTTAATAAATAAACTTTGTCTTTTGTCCAAGTAGTATTACTTGTTATGTCTCCACCACTTATTGTATCAGTATGTGCTGGATAAATAGTATTGTTTGGATCCCAGTTGGTCCAACCTTTGGTCCAATCCTTTGTAGAATCAGAATCAATTGCTCCTCTGTAATTAGTAGGAGTAAAGAAGTTGCTTTGTGAAAATGCTACTAGCGTAAACATTGTCAAAAAAATAGATGTAATTAATTTTTTCATTTTTCTTATTTGTTTGTTTTAAGATGTTACAAAGGAACTTGTGCATTGTTATCAAATATTAAACTCAATGTTATGTTAAAGTAAATTTAGAGTATATTTATTGTTACCAAAACATCATTATATCTGATTTCTAATAACAAAAAAAGTGCCTTGAAAACTTCAAGACACTTTTTGAAAAATGATACTATTTTAGTTTTTTAAAATTTATAACTCAAATTGATTGAGTAAGATGAACCTACTTTAAAGTTCCAAATTTCATTGTCTTTTCCTGATTCAAAAGAAGTATTAGAATCACTGTTTTGGTAAAAAATAATGTTCTGAGCTAATAAATCTCTGATACCAAACCTAACATCTAATTTTTTGTAGAATGTTTTATTGATTTGTAAATCAATAACAGAACGTGGTTTTTCCCAATAACTCGCATAATCTTTATAACCTACATTTACAATTCGTTCACCAATTCTGTTAAATGACATAGAAACACCATACTCTTTTTTAGTATTACTATACTGTAAACTTCCGTTTATAATATAAGGCGATTGTCCTTGTAATGGTCTTACTTTTTCAGGAGTTGCTACAACTTTAGATACATCAACCTCCGATTTAATATAAGCCAAATTACCAACAAAATTCAATCCTTCTAAAAATGGATTTTTAACTGCAAACAATTGACCAAAGTTTAACTTATAATCTAACTCTATACCATAACAAAATGCTGTTGGAACATTTGAGTACTCCATTGAATTTGGACCAACATTAAACAATGATTTTTCGATTGGATTTTCAAAAGTTTTATAGAAAACTGAACTAGAAATTATTTGAGCTGGTGTTGGGTAAAACTCATATCTTAAATCGTAGTTATTAATTTTCGTTCTTTTTAAATCAGCTTTTCCTTGTACTAACATGTTGTCGTTAAAATCATAGAATGAAAATGCTGCTAATTCCCTGAATTCAGGGCGAGAAACTGTTTGAGAAAATGATGCCCTTAAATTTGATTTGCTATTTAAAGCATAAACTAAATTTACAGAAGGCAAAATATCAACTACAGTGGTATCAATAATAAATGATTGATCAGATCCAACTTTCACTGTATTGATTTTTTGATTGTATGATTCTAATCTAACACCCCATACCGCCTTTAATTTTTTTGTTATTTTGCTATCAAATCTTAAATAGGCTGCAAATAAATTACTTGAAGCTGTGTATGCGTCAGATGCACTGGTAAGTTCTTTCATTACATATGCGTCAGAACTTATGTTTTCATTTGCAAATATTTGATCAATTGGTAAATTATCCAAATTAAGTGTTTTGCTAGGTGAGTAAGCATAACCTAATTGACGAGCGTTAAAATCTCTATTTCTGTGTTGAGCATAGCCACCAAATTTTATTTCGTTTTTGAATTTTTTGATATTCAATGGTCTTGAAATATCTATACCTGCATTGTAAATTTTATCAATTTGAGTAGAAAAAAATCTTCCAGCTACATCAGCTTGTGCATTAGACTGTAATGGAACTTGATAAATTGAAGTTTCATCACCCGTAATTTTTTGATACCTTATTCTTCTAAAATCTGGAGTTTCTCTGTTTAGTCCACTATATCCCATAGTCCAATTGATTTTAGATTTCATTCTTTTTACAAAATGTTCACCGCTAACTTGGTGACTATTTAGTACATTTTGAGTGTACCACATAAAATAAAACTTCCTATCGTATGCTAATGCCAAATCTTGTCCAGTTCTTATAGTAGTTTGGTCGTTGCTGTTAACATTAATCAGGTTTTTAAAGCTGATCTTATTACTTTTGTTTTTCAAACTAATATTCCACAAAAATCCGTTTAAAGTATTAATGGTATTTTGCTCATCTACATAACTAAATTCAGTGTTTTTTGCATCATCATAATCTTTTCTAGTAATTTGTTGGGTAGTTGGTGTATTTTGCATCGACATAGAGAATACACTTCCTAATTCCGAGGTCTTTAGTTTCTTTAAATGACCCATGCTAAACTGAAAACTATATGCTGGTCTCATTGAAGCATTTTCGTTTATTTTAAAGTTGTTGTTAAAAGGTTTTGCTACTGCAACTAATTTATTTAAGTCATCTGCAGTTTGAATATTGTTTTCCAAACTTTTCATGGTTTTATTATCCGGAAAACTACCTGGTAATTTTCTTGATCCGTCATCTATTCCTAAAAAATCAGTTGAACCATTTACATTGGTATTGAATTTATTAAAAGTTGTGATTGAGTTTACACTTGTACCAAACGATAAATTATAAAAATTTTGATCTGGAATGTCTTTGGTTTTTATTAAAATTAATCCACCAGCAAATTCTCCACTTAAATCAGGAGTAGCAGATTTTACAATTACTATGTTATCTAATAAATTAGCAGGAAAAATATCAAAGGCAAATGCTTTTCTATCAGGTTCCGAACTTGGTAATGGAGAACCATTTACAAATGCAGCATTGTATCTATCGGGTAAACCTCTAATGATAGCATATTTATTGTCTTGAATAGTAGCTCCACTTACACGTTTTAACACATCACTTGTGTTTCTATCTGGTGTTTTTCTAATGGTTTCTATCGATACACCATCAGAAATTGTAGTTGCATTTTTTTGTTGAATTAACAATGCATTGGCACTTTCTTTTTTAACTTCTCCTCTAATTACAATGTCATCAAATGCCTTAGTTGATTCAACCATTGATATATTAACAGGAGTTACTTCTTTTGCTTTTACCTCTATTCCTGTTAAAACTTTTTTACTATAACCAATATAACTTACTAGTAAATTATAGGTTCCAGGCTTTAAATTTGATAAAGAGAATTTTCCTTCGTAGTCAGATGATGTGGCTGTTATAGTTCCCTCAATGGTAACTTTAACACCAATCAAAACTTCCCCAGTTTTACCATCAAATACTTTACCGGCAATTTTACCAGTTTGAGCAAATGTTAAATTTGTAAATAATACAAATGTTAAACAAAGTAAAAGAGACGCAATTATTTTTTTCATTATCAGTTGTTTATTGTGCTGCAAAGAAAATATTCTACTCTTATGCCAATGTTAAGCATAAGTTATGTATAAGTTACTCAAATATTATGTAATTGTTAACAACAAAAAAGTCGGCTGATTTTCATCGGCCGACTTTTAATAAATTGTTAGGTAATTATTATTTATTGCACTCCTACCAGTTCACAATCAAAAATTAGCGTGGCATTAGCCGGAATTGCTCCAGGAGCACCTTTTTCTCCATATGCTAATTCACTTGGAATGATAAAACGCATTTTGTCGCCTACATGCATCAATTCTATTCCTTCTTCCCAACCTTTAATAACCATTCCTTTTCCTAATTGAAATTCTATTGGTTCACCACGTTCTACCGATGAATCGAATTTTTTGCCATCCATTAAATAACCAGTATAATGTACCGAAACATATTTTCCTTGTTGCGCTTTTTCACCTGTTCCAGATTCTACTTTTAAAAATCTTAAACCACTTTGCATTTTAATAGTATCCAAGCCAGTTACATCGTAAGGAACAGCAGCTTTTGGTGCTGGACTAGCAACCGCATCTAATACTTCTACGTCAAAAAACAAGGTAGCATTTGGAGGAATTACTCCAGCTGCGCCATTTGCGCCATATCCTAAGTTTGAAGGAATAGTAAATGTTGCTTTATCGCCTATGCTTAATAATTGAAAACCTTCATCCCAACCTGAAATTACTTGTCCGGTTCCAACTTTAAAACTAAAAGGTTGGTTTCTGTCTTTTGAACTATCAAACTTTTTTCCATCCTCTAAAGTACCAGTGTAATGAGCAGTTACTTTATCACCTTTAATTACTTGTTTGCCATTTCCTTTTTCAGTGATTTTTACTTTTAAACCACTGGCTGTTGTAAATTCATTATTTTCCATTTTTGTGTCTTCTCTTTTAACTTCTCCTACTACAGTTGATGTTTTTTTTGTAGGTTTAATTTTATTGGTAGTTTTTTTTGTTTTTGATTGCTGCGCAAACAATATGCTTACGGAACAAATTAAAACTAAGGTTATGCTATATTTTTTCATAAAAATGAAGGGTTTTAGGTTAAAAATATTTTATTTGATATCAATGAGTTCTACATCAAAAATTATGCTTGTAAAAGGTGGTATTGGTCCATTTCCATGGGAGCCATAAGCCAAATACCAAGGAATAATTAGTCGGCATTTTTCTCCAGTTTTCATTAACCTTAAGCCTTCGTCCCAACCTTTAATTACTTGATTCATTCCTAATACAAATTTAAAAGGTTCTCCTTTAATATTTTCATCAAAAACATCGCCTTCCACTAACCAACCTTTATATTTTACTGAAACCATTGAACCATTTTTAGTCATTGTTCCAGTTGGATTTGGTTTCAATATTTTATATCTCAAACCATTTTTAAGCTTTTTTACTCCTTTTAAACTGTCACAATATTTTTTTAAACGAAGTGAATCACCTTTTATTAATGGTGTATTTTGTTCTCTTGATTTTTGCTCAATTTCAGTTTGAGTTAAGGCCTCCTGAACATGAAAAAACAAATTTACAATAGATCCTTTTGCCACATAATCTGGCACAGGTGAACTGAAAGTTTTGTTATAAAAGGTATCCGCTATTATTTTAATTTCTATGCTATCACCAGCGTGTAATTTATAAAATATATTTTGTAATCCTGGTTGTTCAGTAGGAATATAAAAAGGTTTATCGCTACTTACACTGTTAAAAATTACGGTGTCTTCTAATGGATTACTTACTTTTTTTGCTGTGCCATATAAATCAGCTAATAAAATCATGTTTGGGATTACTTTTGTCCCTTTTTCATTTTTACTAATAAATCTAAATGCAGTGCCGCCATCTGTTTTTATCCATGTTTGGGCATTGATTGTTATTGAAATAATTAATAACGCAATGATGAAAGCTGATTTTTTCATTATTTAGTATTGGGTTTAATTTTCAATAATTTAACATCAAAAACCAACGTTGTATTTGGTGGAATTGGTCCAGTTCCCTGCTCACCATAACCTAAGTCTGAAGGAATAATAAGCTTTGCTTCTTCTCCTTCGTGAAGTAACAAAATCCCTTCATCCCAACCAGCTATTACTTGACCCGTTCCTAATTTAAAACTAAACGGACTTTCTGTATTTAAATTCTCATCAAATTTTTTCCCGTCTAAAAACATTCCGGTATAATTCATTTGAACTTCATC
>CAMCQX010000094.1 GCA_945876985.1 Chitinophaga pinensis | reverse complement strand
TAATAATTTGTTTTACCTCATGTCATTAATTTCAACATTGGGGTATTTTTTAGCTACAAAAGTAAAATAGCCATCAACAAATTTAATATTCGGTATTTGATTGGTAATAGTATAGGTGTGAATACTTCCGTTTTTATCAAAAACAACTGTTTTAATAATTTGCTGATTATTTTTTTCAATAAAAAGTTTAATTTTAAAATAGTTCTTCTTTTTATCTTTTGGAGCAAGTTCTAAAATAGTTAATTCTCTGCCACCTTCTTTCACTACTTCACCCATTTTACTTACAAAACCTTTGTTATACATCGTAAATATGTCGTCCAATTTCATAATACCTTCCTTAGGTTTATAATGTTGAACATTTACTTCATTTATTTCTTTACTATAAGTCCATTGAGTTTTATTATCGCAAATAATGGTTTGCCCTGCAATGTCTAACCTGAATTTATTGCCTTTAATTACTATATTACCTTTTTGTTTTTCATTAATTTTTTCGGCTTTACTTTCTATGCTGTAAGTAAAATCGGCTTTAATGGAACTGAATTTTTTGTAACGTTTGCTAATTTTGTTAATTAACAAATCGGCATCTTTACTGCTTTGAGCAATGCTGCTTAAAGTGAATAAACTGAATGCTATTAATAAATATTTTTTCACGGTGCAATATTATTGGTTTTTGAGTGAAGCTACTATAAAAATTTACTAGCGAAGATTTTTATTTATTTCAATCACTTTATTAATGATCATAATTACATATAATCCTGGCCAAATTAAAGCTGATTTATTGTCGTAATTTACTATAATAATACACGTAATAACGCCAATGCAAAAGGCGGTAACTACCACACTTACAAGTTGCAATGTGATGTTTTGTGTTTTTATTAATGAAAGTCCTGTAAAAATTAATAACATTATTACAGAAAAAATGGTGGTTATTATTGCTATGTTCATATTTTGCAACAAATATGAAATACCAAGTATCAATAAACAAGGCTTTTGAAAATTTTATTGAAATTGAAGCCAAAATCATTTCTAATAAAACTGAAATTTTACTGCAACTTCCTGCTTGGAGGCCCGGTAGATATGAGTTAGCAAACTTTGCCAAAAATATTCGTTGCTTTAAAGCAACGGCAAAAAATGGAAATGAACTTAAAGTTAGGAAGCAAACTAAAGACAGTTGGTTAATTTACAATTCAGAAAAGAATGCTGAAATTACCGTTTCCTATGAATATTACGCAAACCAATTAGATGCTGGCGCTTGCTTTATCAATGAAGAACAGTTATATGTAAATCCTGTTCATTGTTTTATGTATGAAGTGGGTAAAATGGAAGAACAATTTGAAGTAAAATTAAACATTCCTGCCGATTATAAAATTGCGTGCCAGCTGCCAAGTTCAAACAATATTTTAATTGCAAATAATTTTGATCAATTAGCCGATAGTCCTTTTATAGCAAGTAATACCTTGCAACACCATGAATTTAAAGTAAATAATTCCAATATTCATTTTTGGTTTCAAGGCAAACATGAAATAGATATTGTAAAATTAGAGGCCGACACAAAAGCTTATACCGCGTCACAAATTGATATTTTCAAAGAATTTCCTTGCACTGATTATCATTTTTTATATCAAATATTACCTACTGCATTTAGGCATGGAGTAGAACATGCCAACTCTACCGTTATTGCCATGGGATTAGGGAATAACATGCTTCGCGATGATTTTTACAATTCATTACTAGCCATCAGCAGCCACGAACTTTTTCATATGTGGAATGTAAAAAGAATTCGTCCAGCTAGCATGTTGCCATACGATTTTACCAAAGAAAATTACAGTACTTTGGGTTACATATATGAAGGTATTACCACTTATTATGGCGATTTAATGTTACTAAGAAGTGGAGTTTGGAGTTGGGATCAATATGTTGAAAGTTGGAATGATGATTTTTTACGTCATATTTCTAATCCAGGAATTCATAATTATTCAGTGGCAGAATCAAGTTTTGATACTTGGCTCGATGGTTATGTGCCTGGAGTAGCCGCCAGAAAAGTAAGCATTTATATAGAAGGAATGTTAGCTGCAATGATTGCCGATTTAACCATCATTAAGAACTCAAATGGTAAATATAGCTTAGATAATGTAATGCACGATTTGTATCATTTGTTCTATAAAAATAATATAGGCTACACTGAAAATGATTACCGAACACTTTTAGAAAAATATGGGCAAGAAAGTTTTGAACAATTTTTTACCAAAAATATATGGGGTAAAAATAACTTAATAGCTGATTTACAAAATATATTGACTTACTTTGAATGCTCAATTAATAATAATAAGTTAACAAAAAATAAAAATGCTGAAAATAATTTGCTATTTAATTTTTTGTTAAGCCGTTAGCTCTCTATATTTGAAACATCATTTAAACCAATGTTTTTTACTATGCAAAAAGTAAAGCTTGAATGCGAAATGTGCGACTCAAAAGCCATTTCATTTATGAAATTCTGTAATCCAGAGGAAGGACATGCAATTAGTACCGGTAAGTCATGTGGACAATATAAAAAAGGACAAGCCATTTTCTATGAAGATAATTTGCCGCTTGGAATATATTGTATCACAAAAGGAATTGTTAAAATTACTCGTAGTAATAATTTTGGCAAAGAGCAAATTTTACGTTTTGCCAAAGAAGGTGAGTTTTTAGGTTACCGTGCTGTTATTGCCGAAGAACCTTTAACTGCTACTGCCACTTGTATTGACGATGTAACTGCTTGTTTTATTCCACGCCAAGTTTTCTTGGATTTGCTGCAAAGCAATGCCGAAATAAATAAACAAATGTTTAAAGCTCTTTGCCACGACATGGGTTTAAACAATGAAAAAGTGCAAAGTTTAGCTCAAAAAAGTGTAAGAGAAAGAGTGGCTGAAACCATTTTATATTTACATCAAACTTTTGCTACCAAATCGGTAGAGGAGGAACCAGTTATTCCTATTAGTTTGCCTCGCGAGGATTTGGCTAACATAGTTGGAACGGCTACTGAAACTTTAATTAGATTGCTTTCAGAGTTTAAATCTGATAAGTATATTGACTTTGAAGGAAAAAGAATAAAAATAATAAATAAAGAAGCGTTAGAACGAATTTCACACGCTACCGTATAAATAAAAAAGCCTTGATTGAATTTAAATCAAGGCTTTTTTATTTAGCAAAAAAAACTAATTATTTGGTGGGTAAACTAATCTCTAATCCGGAAAAAATCACAAAAAGTGATTGTAGCATTTCTAAAAATGAAAAAATTGGATATTGAAGTTTTAGAAAACGCTTCATTTATTCAAAACTTTTTAACTCATTTACTCTATTTGCATCTAAACGAATAAATATAAATAGTAAAATAGTAAAACTTAATAATGCAGAACCACCATAACTAAAAAAGGGGAGGGGAATTCCAATTACAGGCATTAAGCCCAATGTCATTCCAATATTTATCAGAAAATGGAAGAACAAAATGGCTATTATACTATAGCCATAAACACGGTTAAATTTACTTCTTTGTCTTTCGGCCATTACTAGTAATCGGTAAAGTAAAAGCATGTAAAGTATTACAAAAATCAAGGATCCTAAAAACCCGAATTCTTCCCCAATAGTACAAAAAATAAAATCGGTACTTTGCTCAGGAACAAACCTAAATTTGTTTTGAGTTCCTTCTAAATAACCTTTACCAAAAGCACCGCCAGAGCCAATTGCAATAAGCGATTGCTGTACATTATAGCCAGCACCTTTTAAGTCTACTTCTTTGCCAAGTAATACATTTATCCTGGTTCTTTGGTGCGCTTGCAATACATTTTCAAAAGCATAATTTACAGTACTTACATAAATACTTGAAATTGCCACAACGCCAATTGTAAAGAATATAAGTAATGTTGTTCTTCTAACAAATACTAAAACAATAACTCCTAAAACTCCCAAAAATATAATAATATTAAGTGGCGGAAAAAGCAAGGCCAAAACTGCCAAAACTGCTAAACCAACTCCTCCAATAAGTAACCAACCAGGTAATCCTTCACGGTATAAAACCAACGAAAATGAAGCAAAAACCAATGCTGAACCTGTTTCGTTTTGTAGTAAAATAATAACCATGGGTAGGGCAATAATTGCATAGCAAATCAATTTCACTTTCAAATCCTTAAAACTAATATTGTAACCACTTAAGAATTTTGCTAAAGCTAACGCTGTTCCAAACTTAGCAAACTCAGCTGGCTGAATTTGAAAACCCCCAATTCTAATCCAGCTGCTACTTCCTTTAATTTCAACACCTATAAAAAAAGTGGCTAAAAGTAAAATTATTGTGATGCCATAGAAGCCATAGGCAAATGCATAAAATAGTTTTTCATCAACCAGTAAAATTAGTAAAGCAATAAATGCAGAGATTACAATCCATAACAATTGCTTGCCGTAATTCATATCCATATCGTATATATTTGGATTGGTTTCTTTAAAAACCGAAGCATAAATGCATAGCAATCCCGATAAAACAAAAACCACATAAAGGGTTAAACTTATCCAATCAATGTGCGCTGGTTTTGGTTGCTGTTGAGTCATTTAAAATTGGTTTATGTGTTAAGTTTCCTTTTACCATTCGTTCTACTAATGCAGGTCGAGTATCGTGTTTTTTTGTTAAATATTGTTCTATCATTAAACTGGCAATTGGCGCAGCCCAAGTTGCTCCAAATCCAGCGTTTTCCACTACTACTGCTATGGCAATTTTTGGATTGTCTTTGGGTGCAAAAGCAAAAAATATAGAGTGATCCTTACCATGTGGATTTTGCGCTGTTCCTGTTTTTCCGCAAATAGCTATTCCCGGAATTCTTGCTATGTATGCTGTTCCATGGTTTACCACATCTTCCATTCCATTAATTACAACTGGAAAATAACTGGTATCAACCGAACACCAATGTTTAATATTATATTCAGGATTTGGATTTTTTCTGCTTTCAATTCTTCTAACTATATGTGGTGTTATATAATATCCACGGTTAGCCACTAAAGCAGTTGCATTGGCCATTTGTAAAGGTGTAATTCCTAATTCTCCTTGCCCAATTCCTAATGATATAGTGGTTAAGGCTTGCCAATGATTTCGACCATAAATTTTATCGTAATAAGTAGCTTTTGGAACAAATCCTGTTCCTTCACCATATAAATCTACGCCCAATTTTCGGCCCATTCCAAAGCTTGCCAAATGATCGTATAATTTATTATAAGCGTTTTCTACTTTTGGATATTTTGGATTGTTTACAACTGTTCTATATACATGGCAAAAATAAGCGTTACAACTTACAGCTATTGCACCTTGCAATGGTAATGGCGAACCATGAGCGTGACAGCCAACATGCAATCCGCCAGAATTAAAACCTCCACCGCAATAGTACTCCGTGTTTGGGAAAAGTACTTCTTCTTGCTGCCCTATTAAACTCATAATAACTTTAAAAATAGATCCTGGAGGATAAGGAGCTGCAATTGGTCGGTTAAATAATGGTTTGCTTGGGTCGCGTAGTAATTCCATGTAATGGTTTCCCCTGTCGCGACCTACAAATAAATTGGGGTCATATGCAGGACTACTCACCATCGATAAAATTTCGCCAGTGCTTGGTTCTATTGCAACTACGCTTCCAATTTTGTTTTGCATTAACTGCTCGCCTAACTCTTGAAGTTTTAAATCTAAGGTCAAGTTTATTTTTTTACCAGCAATGGCAGCTGTGTCAAATTCACCCGCTTTATACCTTCCTTGTGTTCTGCTTTTACTGTCAACTAATACATATCTAACCCCTTTAATTCCGCCTAATTCTTTTTCATAAGTTTTTTCTACACCACTAATTCCTATAAAATCACCCATTCGGTAATATCCGTTCGAAGCTTCTATGGTTTTTTCAGTGACCTCACCTATATAACCCATAATATGAGCGGCATTGCTGTATTTGTATTTTCTATCGGTTCTTACATCCACAAAAAATCCTTGAAAATCAAAAAGCATTTCTTGGAATTTTGCATAGGTTGAAATTGTTAATTGCTTTTCAAAAACCGATGGCCTATAAATGGCATAGCCTTTCGAACGTTTTATTTTTTCAAATCTGGCTATAAACTCTTCTTTGGTAATGCCAATAACTTGGCAAAAGGAAACAGTATCTAATTTTTTTACCTGTTCAGGTATTACAAATAAGTCGTAAATATTGTCGTTATATACTAATAATTGGCTGTTTCTGTCCATTAATAATCCGCGGGCAGGATAAATTGTTTGCTCTTGCAAAACATTATTTTGCGCATAACGAACATAACTATCGTCAAATATTTGTAACGTAAGTAGCCTGATAACATAAACTAATGCTATAAAAAGAAACACCCCGAATAAAATTTTTTGCTTGATTTGACTTTCCATTATTGCAAATAAAATGCAAGGCAAATGTAAGGTGCTAATGATTAAGTTTTGATAATTAAATGCTAAAACTAAAAACATTTTATTTACATTTAAATAACAATCAAATTTATTTTAAAAAGAATAATGTGAATAAACAAAAAAACACGCCCGAGAGCGTGTTTTTTATATTAAAACTTAATCTATTTAATTATTTTTTGTCTTTGCTATGACCTTCTTTTTCGCCTTCA
>CAMCQX010000093.1 GCA_945876985.1 Chitinophaga pinensis | reverse complement strand
GCTAAAATTACAGCATTTCTTGCATCCATAAAACCAGGATTACAAGGCTGCAATTTTAAACCTTCCACCACCAATTGAAGTGTTTTATTATTACCACCTGTTCCTGTGTGCATATTTTCATCAAAACCATATTTGTCAATCATGTCTAAATAAATATCGTATAAAGCACTACACCAAACAAACCCAACACCATGAGGAACAGTTAAAGTTTTAATACTTTCATAAGTAACAGGATTGGTGGTCATATTTCTAGCATATTTATAAGGACGAATTCCAACTCCAGATGTATCTTGAGCTATTAAATGTGTACCAATTCCACGGCCATTTAATGTAGTTTCGTATGGTTTTGAAGTTAAAGCCAATGAGAAGAAATCGCTCCAACCTTCACCAGCTTGTTCTTGATTACTTAAACACGATGAATTTCCAGGACCACCAGTTAAACGTGTTGATATTCCGTGTCCATATTCATGAGCTATAACTCCATTATCAAAATCACTGTCATAAATTCTTTTGGTAGATGCAACTGTTGAATCAAACAAACTTACATTTAAACCAATGGTATCTAATTTGAATTTATCACCATCAGCTTTTGCAATCATTAACGAGGGAATTGTTATACCAGCAGAAGAACCCGTCATGGCAATTGCACCAGTAGCAAGACTATTAATGATAACAGCAGCAATTGCACCTGCATTTTGAGCATTTAATATTTTGGTAGCATAAGAACAGGTTCCTCTTGTAATTAATGCTATTTTACCTGCTATTGCAACACTATTTACTAATGTAGAACAGCCATAACTAGGATTTGTAGTGCCATCATTTACCAAAACCATATTAGCGGTAATAGGAACTAAACTTAATTTAGGACTAAAAGTTGCCAAAATTCCACCATATTTATTGGCAATTGGCGAAGGGGTGTTTACTTGTAAAATATTAGAAACAGCGGCAGTGGGAACACCCCACAAATACATTTGCATTCTAGAATTAGTTCCGTCAACAGGAGTTGCAAAATTTGCATTATCAGTTCCACTACCATCTTGAGCATCGGCATTTACGTAATCGTTTCCAAGTCCTAAACCTGTATAATTTTTTTGTTGGAAATTTCCACTTTCTTCATCAAATCCATAATTATGAAAAACATCGTGCATGGTATTATTCCAAAAATATAAATTAGTAATTGCAGCACTTAAATTAGGACGAGGACCAGCATCTAAACCATAAGGAAAATCAAAAATTAAATCGGTTCCACCATTTGGCGAAAAACCAGTTGTTCCGTTGGAACCTAAGGTATCTTCTTTTGCCCAAACATTGTTACCACGTGTTATTGTAAACTCAGCTCCATCTACTGCATTTGTATCATGCCAACCGTAAGGCGAAGCATTGACATCATTGGCATCAGAAACTAATTGCCTATTTCCTCTTGCTGGACTTTCCATAGGAATAGGATATACATTATAAGATCCTGTTGGGCTAGTTTTACCTAAAGAATTGTTATCTTCAAATTCAAAATAATAAGGTTTATTAATATTTGATGCTGTCATGTTTTCAGCATTACATTTGATTGTATAATTATTCTTATCTAAAATAGAACCATCTTGTGCATCTATAATTAAATTTAACCAATCATTGGTTTCATCATTTAATACTTCTATCTCCCATGCAGCAAACAATTGATTGTTTTTTTCATAAAAAACAGGTTTGCCATTTATTGCTTCACTTGAAACATTTTTATCAACTATTTTAAAATTAGCATTGCTTGCTAAAGCAGATTTATTTAACACATTTTTTACAATCTTTGCTTCTACTAAAGCAATATTCAATGCAGTAGCTGCATCTATTTTTACAGCATTCGCTATTACAATATTACTTTTTAAAGCAATATTTTTAGAAACAATATTCCCGTTTTTATCAATATGAATGCTACTTTGGGTGTTAAAAACCTCGTTACCATTTACAACTTGTTTAAAATAAATATGTGTAATGCCTGTTTTTTTATCTAATGATGAACTATTAATAATAACTTCAGATTCAGTTAAGTTAGGAAATCCATTTTTATTAAGTTGCTGAACTACTTCAATATGAGTGTTCTGAGCATAAGAAATTGCGCTTATAGAAAGCATTAAAGCTGTAAAAATTTTCTTCATTTGGTTTTTAATTATTCTCAAATATATAATAAGTTTTTAAAAAACAATGCCTTACATAAATACGATTGTAGTTTGTGTATTTAAAAGTTATTTTGCAACCAATATTTTACAAATAAAATGAATAAAGAAATAGTAGTTAGCGGAATCAGACCAACAGGAAATTTACATTTAGGAAATTATATGGGTGCTGTAAAAAATTTTATAAAAATGCAGCATGAATATAATTGTTATTTTTTTATTGCAGATTTTCATTCATTAACAACCCATCCCAATCCTAAAGATTTACATCAAAATGTAAAGCAAGTTTTGGCTGAATATATTGCTTGTGGAATTGACCCAGAAGCTTGTACAATATATATTCAAAGTGATTTACCCGAAATAGCAGAGTTGTACTTATTATTAAATATGCATGCTTATAAAGGCGAATTAGAACGGGTAACTTCATTTAAAGAAAAAGTAAAATCACATCCTAATAATATCAATGCGGGTTTATTAACCTATCCAGTTTTAATGGCTGCCGATATTTTAATTCATAAAGCGCTGAAAGTACCAGTAGGTAAAGACCAAGAACAACATTTGGAAATGGCTAGAACTTTTGGAAATAGGTTCAATAGAATTTATAATAATGAGCTATTTCCCGAACCACAAGCTTTTAATTATGGCAATCAGTTAGTAAAAGTTCCAGGATTACAAGGTGGCGGAAAAATGAGTAAAAGTGATGGCGATAATACCGTAATCAATTTAAATGATGACGATGCAACTGTTAGAAAAAAAATAATGAAAGCGGTGAGCGATGTTTCTCCAACGGAGCCAAACTCTAAACCTAGCCAAGCTGTTCAAAATTTATTTGATTTAATGACATTGGTTTCAAGCCAAGAAGTAATTAGCTATTATAAAACAACTTTTGACGATTGTAGCATTCGTTATGGTGATTTAAAAAAGCAACTTGCCGAAGACATGTCAACGTTTATTTTTCCAATTAAGCAAAGAATAGATGAAATAAGTGGTAATGATGAAATGTTAGGGAAAATAGCAAAAATGGGTGCGGAGAAAGCCAGAGAAAGTGCAAGCAAAACCATTGCTACTGCAAGAGAAATGATAGGTTTTACAAAATTTTATTAGGGTAAATTTTAATTTTTTAAAAACATTTATCCCAGTATGAAAGTACATTATAATATTGATGAAATTCCAGCAATCAAAAATGCCATTGTAAGTCAAGGCACTTTTGACGGTGTTCACATGGCTCATAAAAAAATAATTGAACGTTTAAAACAAATAGCTTCTATAAAAAATGGGGAATCAGTAATTATTACTTTTGAACCACATCCAAGAATAGTGCTTTTGCCACTTGACCATGGTTTACAATTGTTAAGTACTTTAAATGAAAAAATAAATTTATTAGAGAAAGCAGGAATTGACCATTTAATTATTCTACCTTTTACTAAAGAGTTTTCACGCTTAAGTTCGGAACAATTTATCAGAAATATATTAGTTAATAAAATTAAAACCAATACCTTAGTAATTGGTTACGACCATAGATTTGGAAAAAACAGGGAAGGTTCTTTTGAGCATTTAAAAAATTCTGCATCACTTTATGAATTTGAAGTGGAAGAAATTCCAGAACAAGATATAGATGAAATAGCAGTAAGTTCAACTAAAATAAGGCAAGCACTTTTAAACAATGATATTCAAACTGCTCAAAAATACTTGGGAAATAGTTATAGTTTGGAAGGAAAAGTAATTAAAGGAAATCAATTAGGAAGAACAATTGGTTATCCAACTGCCAATATTGAAGTAGAAAATTCATATAAATTAATACCACAAGATGGAGTTTATGCAGTTTGGGTTTGGTATAATAAAGCACGTTTTGGTGGCATGTTAAACATTGGTAATAACCCTACAATAAAGGATAAAGGACGAAGCATTGAGGTAAATATTTTTGATTTTGAAAAAGAAATTTATACAGAAAATTTAAAAATAGAATTTGTTAGTAAACTTCGAAATGAAGAGAAATTTGATGGCTTAGATGCTTTAAAAAATCAATTGCATTTAGACAAACAAAATGCATTGGCAATACTGAATAAAATTGGAGTTGCAATTATTTAATATAAATTGTGCAAATTTGCAATGGAAGAAAATTACTTTTAAAAAATAAAAAGTAGTTTGAAAATACAAATAAGTGAAATTGGAAAACACCAATGAACAGTAAAATTATACTCGAAAAAAAACAATTTAGCATTGTAATAGATAGGCTTTGTTATGAGCTTATTGAAAAACATGGGTCATTTGAAAACACTGCCATTATTGGGCTTCAACCTCGAGGAACATTTTTTGCAAGAAGAATTTTAAAGCGTTTGGTTGAAATAACTGAAAACGAAAAATTGCTTTATGGCGAATTAGATATTTCATTTTACAGAGATGATTTTAGACGTGGAAAAGAACAAATAGTTCCCAATGCCATGAAAATTAATTTTACCGTTGAAAGCAAAAAAGTGATATTGATTGACGATGTGCTTTATACAGGTCGCAGCATTCGTTCGGCTTTAGATGCTTTAGTTGATTTTGGAAGACCAGAAAAAGTAGAACTCATGGTTTTAATTGACAGGCGTTTTAGCCGTCATTTACCAATTCAACCTGATTACACGGGAATAACAGTAGATACAAGGGCAAACGACAAAGTGAAAGTGGAATGGAAAGAAAATAGTAAGGCAGATGTTGCATCCATAATAAGTAATTAATTAAATGAAACAATTTACACAAAAGCATTTACTTGGCATAAAAGACATTACTGTTGACGATATTGAATTGATATTTGAAACAGCCGATGGTTTTAAAACTGTTATCAATAGACCCATTAAAAAAGTTCCTTCATTGCGCGATGTAACCATTGCAAATATCTTTTTTGAAAACTCTACTCGCACAAGAATTTCATTTGAATTGGCACAAAAAAGATTGAGCGCTGATACTGTAAATTTTGCTGCTTCCTATTCCTCGGTTTCAAAAGGCGAAACATTAATTGACACCGTAAACAATATTTTGGCCATGAAAGTTGACATGGTTGTGATGCGTCATCCTGCTCCAGGAGCGGCTATTTTCTTATCACAACACATTAATGCTAATATCATCAATGCTGGTGATGGAACTCATGAGCATCCAACGCAAGCTTTGCTTGATGCATTTTCAATACGAGAAAAATTTGGAAATGTAAATGGCAAAAAAGTGGTTATTGTAGGTGACATTTTACATTCACGGGTGGCCATTTCAAATATCATTTGTTTGAAAAAATTAGGAGCTGAAGTAATGGTTTGCGGACCAACAACTTTAATTCCAAAGCACATAGAAAGCTTAGGTGTAAAAGTAGAAACAGACTTGATGAAAGCCCTTAATTGGTGTGATGTGGCCAATATGTTACGTATTCAATTAGAACGTCAAGATATTAAATATTTCCCTTCATTGCGTGAATACAGCATGCTTTATGGTTTAGATAAAAAACGCTTAGATTCATTGGATAAAGAAATTGTAGTAATGCATCCCGGACCAATTAACAGAGGTGTAGAAATTACCAGTGATGTAGCCGATAGCAAACATGCCATCATTTTAGACCAAGTAGAAAATGGTGTGGCCATTAGAATGGCTGTGATGTATTTATTGGCAAGCCAACAATAATAAGAAATTATTTTGTTTAAATTTTAAACTTACTATTGAATAGAAAGTTTCAATTTTTACTGCGCAAAAACTACTACTAACGCAAAGAAAACACCCACTAAAACTGCATAAGTTTTAAGTTTTGAGAATCGATGGTGTTCAGACGATTCAAACAAAATAGTGGTAGAAATATTTAAAAAAGTTCCAATTACAAATGCCATGAATTGATTAAAAACTAATTCAGGAACAGTATAATTTAAACTATAACTTAAAGTTGCTCCAATTGGTGAAGCCAAGCAATAAAAAGTCATCAATGCTATGATTACTTTATTGTTTAATTTTAAACCTTTTAAGATTATTGCCAAGGCAAAAGCTGCTGGGAATTCGTGCAATGCAATTCCCACCAAAATAGAATAACTTATACTAGCATTGCTTTGAAAAAAAGCACCCAAAGGAATTCCTTCTAAAAAAGTATGTAAGCACATACTCGCAATAATGCCAAATGGAATGACATGTTTTTTAACAACATCGTGCAAGTGAAAATGTCCGTGTTCAATACCCTTAGAATATTTTTCCATTAATATTTGAAACCAAAAACCAGCTAAAATAAACATGCCCGTATATTTATTTGAATTGGAATATACTTCTGGCATTAAGCTAATAATAGTTATTGAGAACAAATAAGCACCCGCAAACGATAACAATAATTTTAGTTTATTTTCATCGTATTTATTAGAATACAATGCAGCCAAAGAACCTAAAAAAGGTGAAATAAATAGCAGTCCTAAAAATAAAAAACTCATGATATAATATTTGATATAATGATTAAATTAATTGGCAAGTTTAATAAATTTTAAGCTAT
>CAMCQX010000092.1 GCA_945876985.1 Chitinophaga pinensis | reverse complement strand
TTTTACTGAAATTAATTGGTTAATCAACTCCATTTTGTTTTTATCAGTGGTGTTTTTGATCATTATACTTCAGTTTTTCAGGAATCCAACTGTAACAGTTACACAAAACGAAAACCAAGTAATTTGTCCAGCTGACGGAAAAGTGGTAGTTATTGAAGAAGTGATGGAAACTGAATATTATAATGAAAAAAGAATTCAAGTTTCTGTATTTATGAGTCCTTTTAATGTGCATGTAAATCGCAATCCAATTGGTGGAATCGTAAAATATTTTAAATACCATAAAGGTTTATACTTAGTAGCTTGGCATCCAAAATCATCAACTGAAAACGAACGTACCACAACGGTAATTGAAAAAGCAGATGGTGTTTCGGTATTGTTCCATCAAATTGCTGGAGCATTAGCAAAACGTATAGTTTGGTATGTTAAAGAAGGACAGCAAGCAGAACAAGGTGCTGAAATGGGTTTTATAAAATTTGGTTCTCGTGTAGATTTATATTTGCCATTAGGTACCAAAATAAATGTAAACCTTAACCAAGTGGTGAAAGGTGGAAAAACGGTTATTGCTGAATTTAAATAAAGCTAGAATTAGGAATTAATAATATGCCAAAAGTTTCGTCATTGCGAGGCACGAAGCAATCCCTCAGTGAGATTGATTCGTGACTCGCAATGATGAGTATAAAGTTTTCGCAAAACAATATTGACTTATCAATCAAAATATTGAACAAAATAGATATTCGTGAACTCACGTTAGATGAGTTAAAAGCCATTTTTGTAAAAAAAGGTCAGCCTGCTTTTAGAGGCCAGCAAGTGTATGAATGGCTTTGGAAAAAATCGGCCATTTCGTTCGATGAAATGAGCAATCTTTCAGTTGAGTTAAGGGCTTTATTGAACGAAGAATTCTGTATCAATCACATAAAAATTCAGGATAAACAAATAAGTGACGACAAAACCATAAAAAGTAGTTTCCGTTTGCACGATGGTTTTTTGGTGGAAGGTGTTTTAATTCCGGCCGAAGATAGAATGACAGCTTGTGTAAGTAGCCAAGTGGGGTGCAGTTTAACTTGTAAATTTTGTGCAACTGGAACCATGAAACGTGAGCGTAATTTAACTCCTGCCGAAATTTACGATCAAGTAGTTCATATAAAAAATTGGGCTAATCAACATTACGGAAAACCGCTAACCAATATTGTTTTTATGGGAATGGGCGAACCTTTGCTGAATTACAGCAATGTAATGGGAGCCATCAAAAAAATAACGTTACCTGAAGGTTTAAACATGAGCAATGAACGCATTACGGTAAGTACCGCTGTCATTGCAAAAATGATAGAAAAACTAGGTGACGACAATGTGAAATTCCGATTGGCACTTTCACTTCATGCGGCCAGTGATGAAAAACGTAATTTGATTATGCCAATTAATGAAACCAATAGTTTGGAAGCAGTTGGCAAAGCATTGCAACATTTTTACGCTAAAACAAAAAGTAGAATTACCTTTGAATACATTGCCTTTAAAGATTTTAACGAAAGCATAGAAGATGCTAAATTATTGTTGAAATTCTGCAAAAAAGTACCTGCAAAGGTGAATATCATTGAGTACAATCCAACAGGTGATGGGCAGTTTGAAAAAGCTGATAGTAAAAAAATAGATGCCTTTTGTGCTTATTTGGAAAAGAATGGCGTAAAAGCTACAGTTAGAAGAAGCCGCGGAAAAGATATTGACGCAGCCTGCGGACAATTAGCTAACAAGAAGCATGTGGAAGCTTTGATGGACGTTTAAGATAATTTTGAATGTTGAGTTTTGAATGTTGAATTGATTTTCGTATTTATTTCATCCCCTTACTTTCATATAAATTAAGCTGGCAATACTTATATAAGATTACATTATTCGGATATTTGATGGCAATCGGCTTTTCAGAATGTCATTTTACAATTACAGTTTCATTCCAAGTTTGCGTTAAAGCCGCTAAAAAAGTTTCACTGCTTTGCGCGCCTGAAATAGCATATTTATTGTCCAAAACAAAGAAAGGTACTCCGCGAACTCCTATTTCTTGTGCATGGTGAATATCGTTATTTACTTCATCAGCAAATTGATTGCTTTCCAAAACATTTGAAATTTCTGAGGCATCTAAACCAATTTGAAGTCCAATATTTTTTAGCACTTCATGACCGGCTGTGTTTTTACCTTCAGTAAAATAGGCTGCCAATAATAATTCCTTGCATTGGTTTTGAAGCTTGTGTTTTTTTGCTAAATGCAATAACCTGTGAGCATCAAAGGAATTAGCAACCACTGCTTTTTCAAAGTCAAAATGTAAGCCAACTTCGGTGGCCACATCTGTAACATGTTGAATTGATTGATGGGTGTATTCCATTGTCCAGCCTTTACTTTCTGCCAAATGCTGAATGGTATTTATACTAATGTCGGTTACTAAATTAGGATTTAGCTGAAAACTTTTCCATTCAATAGTAACTTCATTTTTATGTTCAAATTGTGCCAAAGCAGTTTCAAACTTTCGTTTACCAATATAGCAAAACGGACACATGACATCACTCCAAATCTCTACTTTCATTTTGTTTATTTATTCATTGCAAAGCAACACAAAGAATACAATATAATATTTTATTCTTTAATTTTGAGAATTGAAATTGTTAACAAATATTTAAAAGGTCAAAAGTGAAAATAATTTTTTAGCGTTGAATGATTATATTGCAAGCCAATGAAGCAAATAATCATTTTTTTATTGGTGTGTCTTTTTTTTAGTTGTTTTTCCAAAAACAAAATTCAAAACAGCAATCAATCATTTAAATTGGATGCGCAATACAGCACCTATGTAACTGCCATGGGCAAAGGAAAAGGCATGATTTTCAAAATCAATATTTCAAATATTGTAGCTGCAAATCTTCAAATAGATTCATTTTATGTAAATGGCAAGCCGATGGAATTTGTAGTAAACAAAAAAAATGAAACATTATTAGAATTGGAAGCTAATTACTTGAAGTCGATTGAAGAACCTGGATTTTCAACTGATTCAAAAGATAATCAAGCAAAGGAAATAACAGATGATTTGATTTTTAATCATCAATTTTATCCTTCATGGATAGTAGTTACCAATAAACATCAAAAAATAAATTTAACCATCAATAATTATAAAAATTCAAAATAGATTATGAAAAAAAAGATACTTATTAGCATAAGCTCCATGATATTATTAATAGTTGCAGTTATCTTATTTTATAAAAATAATGCAAAGCAATTAGTAATAACAAAACAATTAACCGCAAGGGATCAATACAGTTTGTTTTTAAAGGACCATCCATTTAATAATCACATAAAAAGTGAATCGGAAATATTAAGTGAAGAAGAGGAGGAAGAAGGAGAAAATAAAGCAGATAGGCCTGATTTGGCTTGGGAGCAAGATTTTTTAAGAACCATGGATCCTGCTTTGAAAAGACCCGCGCCTGAAAGATTGCCAGCAATTATTGCACAAATGCGAAATGTTACTATGGGTAAAACCGCTCCAGGAAATTTAACAGCACCATGGCAGGAACGTGGTCCAAATAATATTGGTGGAAGAACAAGAGCCATTGTTTACGACCCCAGTGATTTAACGCAAAAGAAAGTATGGGCAGGCGGAGTTACAGGAGGTTTGTGGTATAATAACGATATTACCAATGTTGATTCTACTTGGAGAACTGTGAATGATTTTTGGGATAATATTGCCATTTCATGCATTGCATTTGACCCCAATAATTTATTAATAGCCTATGTTGGAACTGGTGAAAGTTATACCGCTGGTGGTGGAGGAATGAGGTCGGGAGGACGAGGTGCTGGTATATGGAAAACTATGAATGGAGGAACAACTTGGGCTCAAATTACATCAACCGCTGTTTTTTATTATATCAATGATATAGTAGTAAGAAACGAGTCTGGAACAAGTGTAATATATGCCGCAGTAGATGCTGGAAGTTATGGTGGAGTTTGGAGTGGATTGACTGCTACTGGTCTTCAGCGCTCAATTAATGGTGGTTCAACTTGGACTCAAGTATTGCCAGTAGTTCCATCTACAACAAATAATTTTGTGGCTTCGGACATAGAAATAAGTGCCAATAACCGAATTTGGATTGGAACAAAAGCGAATCCATTTAGTTCAACAGATAGGGGAGGAGGACGAATTTTAACTTCTACAAACGGAACTACTTGGACGATTTCGAACACTACCACAGTTACTAACGGAAAAGGGAGAGTGGAATTAGCCTGCGCCCCATCTGATAGCAATTACGTATACGCTATTGTAGAAAATAACAATGCAGTAAGTGAATTAAAAAAAACAATCAATAACGGTTCAACATGGACTAGCATTACCAAACCTGTAGATGCGGATAATGGAATTCCTTCTACTGATTTTTCACGGGGACAAGCATGGTATGATTTAACCATGGCGGTTGACCCTAATAATTCAAATACTTTAATAGTTGGTGGAATTGATTTATTTAGATCTACTAATGGAGGTTCATCATGGAGTCAAATATCCAAATGGAGTAATAATAATAATTTGAGTGGTTTGTCTTGTTCAATGGTTCATGCCGATCAGCACTCAATTGTTTATAAACCAGGATCTTCTTCTACTGTTTTGTTTGGAAACGATGGTGGTATTTTTTATACCAGTTCTGTTTCCACTGCAGCCACTAATAATGTAATATCTGTAAGAAATAAGAATTATAATGTGACTCAGTTTTATGCTTGCGCTCAACACCCAACTTCAGGAAGTAACGTATTTTTAGCAGGAGCACAAGACAACGGAACGCAAAGATTTACAACAGCTGGAGTAAATGCTACCAACGATGTTTATGGAGGCGATGGTGCTTTTTGTTTCATTGATCAAACCAATGGGAATTATCAAATTGTATCGTATGTGTTTAACACTTATTCGCTATCAACCAATGGTGGTTCTTCATTTGGTACAAGTTTGTCAAATGATCAAAATACTGGTAGATTTATCAATCCAAGCGATTATGATAATAACTTACATATTTTATATTCATGCCGAGGAACAGGAACTTTAAATAGAATAAAAAATATAACCACCACACCAACCTCGGCACAAACAGTTACCTTAACTGGAATGACTGATTATGCAAGTCATATTTGCGTATCGCCATATACCACCACCTCAAGTACATTATTTGTTGGAACCGAAGCTGGTTCATTGTATAAAGTTACCACGGCAGATGGAACACCAACCACCACTAATATTACAGGATCAAGTTTTCCAACAGGTTCTATTTCATGTGTTGAAATTGGTGCCAGTGAAAGTGAGTTATTGGTTACTTTTTTTAATTATGGAGTTACCTCTGTTTGGTATACCGCTAATGGTGGCACATCTTGGGTAAGTAAAGAGGGGAATTTACCTGATATGCCAATTCGATGGGCTTTGTTTAATCCTTTAAATAGAAGTGAAGTAATTTTAGCTACAGAATTAGGTGTTTGGGCTTCTACTAATTTTACCAATACAACTCCAACTTGGTCGGCTTCTAATAGTGGATTGGCAAACGTAAGGGTTGATATGCTTCAAATTCGCAGTTCCGATAAAATGGTAATAGCAGCCACACATGGTCGTGGTTTGTTTTCAAGTAATGCTTTTAGTTTAACTTGTATTGTACCTACCACTCAGGTTAACAATATTATATTTTCAAATATTTATGCAACACAAATGGATGTTTCATGGACCAGTGGCAATGGAAGTAGGAGGGTTGTTTATATGAACACCAGCAATACTTTTACGGCTCCGCTAAATGGAACAGAAGCCACCGCTAACAGCTTATATAGTGGTTCAGGAGCCCAGTTGATTTATAACGGAACAAATAGTTCAACAACTGTTACAGGTTTAAGTGCAAATACTACTTATTATTTCAGAATTTATGAAGCAAATTGCAATGGAACCAATTCGTTTTATCAAACTAGTACCGCTACTAATAATCCAAATAATCAAGCTACTTCTACCACAATTTTACCTGTAAAAAGAATCAATGAAAAATTCAGTTCATTACTTACACCGGTTGGTTGGACCCTAACAAATACAAGTAACCTACTGTCATGGAATTCAACCATCAATGGATACAATGCTACACAAAATATTGGTTGTGTTAAAGCTGATAATTTCAATGTTGTAACAGGTGCTGTGGGTGTTTTAGAAACAAGAAGTTTTTATCCAACCATTATTGGTGATTCATTAAAGTTTGATATTACAGCTGCTGGTTATGGAACTCCTTATTTGGATTCCTTGTCAATATTTGCCTATAATGGAAGTACTTACAACAGAATTAGGTCATGGATTACTTCAGGTGTGGTTGATACTGGAATCACTACTTTAGGAACCACAACTGAATATCTGTCAACTCTGGCTTCCCATTGGAGAACCAAAAGTATATCGTTGCCAGTGGGCACTACCAAGGTTCAATTTAGATGGAGATCGGGATATGGAAATGGAATTTATGTTGACAATATTGTGGTTGATTCATTTGTTACTCCTGCTCCTTTGAACGGAACATACACCGTTGGAACATCGGGTGCTTACGTAACAATTACAGCTGCGGTAAATGATTTGAACACGCGTGGTGTAAGTGGGCCTGTTACATTTAATTTAATCAACAATAATTACTCTACCAACGAAACGTTTCCAATCATCATTAATAACTTTGTGGGATCTTCAATCAC
>CAMCQX010000091.1 GCA_945876985.1 Chitinophaga pinensis | reverse complement strand
AACCAATCTGATAAATTTTACACCGAAGGTTTAACCTACGATGACGTATTAGTTTTACCCGCATATTCTGAAATATTGCCCCGCGAGGTAAATACTACCACACAACTTTCTAGAAATATTCAAATAAAAATTCCAATTGTTACTGCAGCAATGGACACTGTTACTGAAAGCAAATTAGCTATTGCTATGGCGCAAGAAGGTGGAATTGGCATTATTCATAAAAACATGAGCATTGAGCGTCATGCTGCTGAAGTTAGAAAAGTAAAACGTAGCGAAAGTGGATTAATATTAGATCCAGTTACATTACACGATTCTGCTACTTTGCGCGAAGCGCTTAAATTAATGACTGAAAATAAAATTGGTGGCATTCCAATTATAAACGACAATGGTAAATTAGTTGGTATTTTAACTAACAGAGATTTACGATTTGAAACAGACATGAACAAATGCGTAAGTGATATTATGACCAAGGATAAAATTATTACTGCGCCAGAAGGAACTGACCTAAAGCAAGCAGAACTAATTTTACAAAAATATAAAATTGAAAAATTACCGGTTATTGATAAAGATAATTTCCTAAAAGGTTTAATTACTTATAAAGATATTTTAAAGGTTAAAGCACATCCTTCAGCATGTAAAGACAAGCATGGTCGTTTGCTTTCAGGTGCAGCAGTTGGCGTTACAGCCGACACTGAAGAAAGAATTCATGCTTTAGTAAAAGCTGGTGTGGATGTAGTAATTATTGACACAGCACATGGTCATTCTCGTGGCGTTTTAAATGAAGTAGCTCGCATAAAAAAATTGTTTTCAAACATTGATATCATTGCAGGGAATGTAGCTACAGGAAGTGGCGCAAAAGCTTTAGTTGATGCCGGTGTAGATGCGGTTAAAGTAGGTGTAGGACCAGGTTCTATTTGTACCACAAGAATTATTGCAGGAATTGGCGTTCCTCAGTTAACTGCTGTTTATGAAAGTGCCAAGGCAATTGCTGGAAGCGGTGTTCCAATCATAGCCGATGGTGGAATTAGATACAGTGGCGATTTGGTAAAAGCCATAGCTGCTGGTGCAAGTTCTATTATGTCGGGTTCTATTTTTGCGGGCGTGGAAGAAAGTCCAGGAGAAACGGTAATTTATGAAGGACGTAAATTCAAATCGTATCGCGGAATGGGAAGTATTGAAGCCATGAAAGAAGGAAGTAAAGACCGTTATTTTCAAGATGCTGAAGACGAAATTGCTAAATTAGTTCCTGAAGGAATTGTTGGAATTGTACCGTTTAAAGGAACTTTAAAAGAAGTAGTTTACCAATTTGTTGGTGGTTTAAAAGCCGGAATGGGTTATTGCGGAGCAGCAACAATTGCTGATTTACAGCAAGCAAAATTTGTAAAAATAACTTCTGCAGGTGCAAAAGAAAGCCATGCACACGATGTAAGAATTACCAAAGAAGCTCCTAACTATTCAAGGAACTAAAGATTATAAAACAACAAAAGATGCGGTAATTAATTTTATCGCATCTTTTTTTTAACTATTTCTAAAATTTCTATTGTCAATTCCCCACATCAATTTTTCGCGAAGGGTTTGTAAATAATTTTCATTGTTTAAACGTACCAAATTCATTTTAAAATTTGCTTTGCTAACTGCTAATTCCGAATCTGATTCTATGCTTTCAGAACGGGAGTCTAAAGTGGCTAAAAACGAAGTACTGCGGCCTTCTACTTGAAATGAAATTACATTATTATCAGAAATAATAATTGGACGCACATTTAAGTTATGCGGTGCAATGGGGGTTATTACAAAACTGGCAGAGGAAGGATATAAAATTGGACCGCCACAACTTAAATTATAACCGGTAGAACCAGTTGGAGTAGAAACAATTAATCCATCGCTCCAATAAGAATTTAAAAATTCACCATTGATAAAAGTGTGAATGGTAATCATACTTGAACTGTCTTTTTTGTGAATTACAAAATCGTTCAAGGCATATTTTACGCCACCAAACATATTGGGTTTGTTACTATCTAACTTTAAAACTGTTCTTGAGTCAATGCTGTAACTGCCTTTTTTTAATTCTTCAACCATGTTAATGGCATCGCCTGCTGAAACTCCAGCCAAAAAACCTAATCTTCCAGTATTGATACCAATAATTGGCGTTTCTTTTTCCCTTACAAACTCCAAACACATTAAAATAGTTCCATCGCCACCAATGCTCACTACAAAATCAAAATCTGTTTTTGTAAAGTCATTATAAGTATCAAAAGTTTTGGTTTTAGGCGACACATTTAGCCCGTTTCTTAATCCATCTTCCAAAAACTTTCGGTAAACAGAAAAATTAATTTCACTGTTTTCTAAATAATTGAAAAACTGTTGAAGTTCGGTATAACGTTCTTCTTTAAAATATCTACCAAAAATGGCTAAATTCATCGTTTTTATGTATTCAAATACTTCATTAACCAATCAAACTTTTTGTTGGTGGAATCGTCTTCATTTAAATTTGGAGTGCTAAAAATAATTTGATAATTAAATCTTTCAAAAGTAGCAATGATATACTTTAAATCAATAATATTATATTTTAACGAAACCTGAACATTGTTGTTTTCATCGGCCAAAGGAAACACGTGAGCATATAATATTTTGGCATTATTCACTTCCGTAATTCTTGCTATTTCTGCCAACGAATAGTTATGAGCATTCATTTGCAGCACTATAATTCCACCATCTTGATTCAAGCTACTGTTCTGATAAAGCAGCTTTGCTAAATCTTTAGCAGCAATAATTCCTTTAAAATTTTGTTCACTATCTACTACAGGAATTGTACTCAAATTTGAATTGAAAATGATTTTTAAAACATCGTAAAAATGCGTATTTTCAAAACAATAAATGGGCGTTGGATTTAAAACATTTACCATGTTTTCGTTTTCATTGTTTAATAAAATTTGCTCATTTACAATTCCAACTACTTTTAAATTCTGAACGATTGGCAAATCTTTTACTTGCCAATCTTCCATAAATACCAATGCATTGGCAGCCGAATCACTCGGTTTAAGGGCAAATATTTCGTTACTTATTAATTGATATGCAAACATTTAAAAACAATGGTTTAGAACAAATATAATTAGACTTTTTTGCTTTCCAATATTTAAAATAAAATACCCTGAGTTTTTATGGAATTTGATTTTTTACCATTGTTACAAAATTGCTAATTATTTGCAATCCATAAAATGTTTGGCAACTTTCAGGATGAAATTGTACTGCCCAAATGGGTAAGTTTTTATGCTTAAAAGCCATTAATTCATTGTTACAACTAGCAGTTGCAATTAATTCGTTGGGCAAATTATTGATGACTAAAGAATGATAGCGTGTGGCTTCAAATTTTTCAGGAACATGCTGAAACATTTCATCACCATAATGAATGATTAAATCTACTTTTCCGTGCCTTGGCAATATTGCTTTATTTAAGCTAGCACCAAAAAATTCGGCAATGGCTTGATGACCCAAACAAACACCAAAAATTGGCTTAGTTTTATAAAATTTAGCAATTAACTCAATCACAATGCCAGCATCTTTTGGCTCCTTTGGACCAGGTGAAATAACAATGGCATCAAACGTTAATAATGATATTTCAGATACTGTAATTTTATCGTTCCTAAACAACAAACAATTTGCACCACATTGCTCCAAATAATCTTTAAGCATGTGAGTAAAGGAATCGTAATTATCGAGGAGTAATATTTTCAAATTTTCAAAAGGTTATTGCAAATATTAATTACTTCATTTGCCTCTATTTCATTGATTGATTCAATTGAATGATAAAGCGTTTGTTTTTTTAAATTTTCTACATCTGATTCAGCCATTTTTACAACATTTTTTGAAAAAACAAAATGTAAAAAAGGTGCTATATCTTTTGGATATGGAGTAAAACGACCATAATGTCGTCCATTGCCAATACAAATAGAAACGGTATGCGTACATGCAGCAATATGAATTGCACTTGAATCATTGGTAATTAAAAGTTCCGCATGGTTAATGTAATTGATTAATTCAGTTAAAGAAGTTTTGCCACATAAATTTGTTATTTGATCATTGGAGCATTTTGCAATTATTATTTCACCTAAAGGAAAATCATTACCACTGCCACAAATAATAATTTTATGTTTTGTATTATTGATTATGTGCTTAGCACAAGTAACAAAATTATCTATTGACCATTGTTTTTGAACTTCTCCAGCACCAGGAAAAAGAACAATATATGGCTGTAAATCGGTTTCTTTATTTTTTAGAGATATAACTGGAAAATTCAAATTAACAGCAGCTTCAATAAATTTTTCAATAAATTTTTTGCTCCTATCAAACTCAAATTGAATTTCATTTCCGGTATCAATTAATTGGGTGTACCAAAAATTAGATAACAATCTAAACAAAGAATAACCATTTGATAAATCGGCTTTTTGTCCAATTTTTTCATTCGCATTTATTGCCCTCATGATACTGTCGCCAAAAATAAAATCTCGGGAATACGATGGATTGATAGCAACACTAAATTGTTTGTTGGCTATTGACTTTAAAATTGTTTTTCTGTAGTTAAAGTCAAACTGATATTTTGATTTATTGATCCAAATAAATTCGTTTACAAACTCACTATCTAAATTTTGGGCTATATCTTTATAAAGTTCGTTGGCTATTAAAGTTATTTTATATGTTTTAAATTTTTCAGAATTTTTAATTTGTTCAATAAAATTTCGAAATAAAATATAATCACCTATTGCATCCGTATGAACAATGATTAGACTGCGTTCTGTAACGGTAATTTTTTTATTATTAAATAATAAAAAGTAATCCGTAAAAAAAAAACGAAGGCACTTTAAAATATATCTAAATCTAAATTTTAAGATCATTTATTTTTGAAATTCTTGTTTTATTTTTAAAACTAAATTAAAATCTTCATCATGTAAAGCACAAATGTCTAGGTAGGCCTCGCCATTTTTATTATAATAATGTATTAAATCTTGTATCAATTCTGTTTGGTTACTTTTTACCTCACAAAGTAAATTTCCATGGTTATCAAAAAGCAATAAATTGGAATAATTAAGTTTGTTTAAAAACGGAAAAATACTAGCAGGATTTTCGTTTTGTTTAATTAAAAAAAATGGGTCAAACTCAAAAAAGAGAATTGGTTTTGCATTTATTAAAAACTGTTCAGATGCTCTCAATATTTTAAAATCAAAACCATCTGTATCAATTTTTAAAAGTTTTGCTTCGTTAAAAGCTTCGTGTTTATTTAAAATTTGAGTAACAGTTTTTACTTCTATGCCTGTTTCTGCAGGTTCAATTCGTGCAGTTCCACCGTAATTTATTGTTGAAACTGTTTCATTGATTTCACCAACAAAACAAGGTTCAATGGCTATATTTTTCATTTGCTTGCTGTTTTTTTCAAGCATTGGAATAAACTTTGGGTTTCCCTCTATACACAAAACAGGCATTTTGCTATAATGGTTAATAATTGCTGCCGAATCGCCAATATTTGCGCCTACATCTATGGCTCTCGCATCCTTATATTTTGACAATATAATTTTAGAAACTACACCTAAGTTTTCACTGTAAAGAGGAACTTCTTTTCTGTTTAATGCATAATCATGTGAAAACGGAAAAGTTAAAACAATATTGTTATATGAATATTGAATGGTAGCATTTGGATTTAAAACTAAAAGAATACTTCTTGTTTTTAGTAATAATTTATAATACAATCCTCCTACATTAGGATTTATTAATTGGTTAAAAATTATTTGATTAATCATTATAAACAGTCTTTTAGTTTGGTTGTTTCTAAGTTAATTACATTGACTACTGGTAAATGTGCACAGCTATCTATCATTATATTATCATCAACTAAAGTAAGTGCATGATTTGAGTCTCTGTTTTGTCTGAATTTGCATAACACGTAAGCTTCATCTGAAGTCATTTTTTGCAATCCATTCATTCTGTCATTTCTAACAAAATAAGCATTGTTTCCATTAGAATTACTACCAACTAAAGTATATCCTTTTTTGATAGCCAAATGTTCCATTGCTTTTAAAGAAGCACCAAAATACAAATTAGAATAATGTTCGTTTGTAACATAAAAATCTGCTTTATATGGAACTGAAATAGCAGCTTTATTTCCAAAAACACTGTTATATTCCATGATTACAATTTCAGGATTTACCACATTTAAACATTCCCACAACCAATAATCATTGCCATCTACATCAATATGTAAAATTCCTATTTCACCTTTAAATCCGTTATTTTCAATTAATGAATTTAGGTTTTCTTTGGTAATAAATTTTGCAACTGCATTCAAACTATAATTCCAACTTATAGCATCATTTTTAATAAACTGAATATTTTTTTCAGATCCGTCTATAACCAAACCTTTCCAGTTATTGTTTATTAATAAAAAACGGGTGTTTGCTTCTCGGTAATTCTCTACTCCAAACTCAATAAAGGTTTTATTGGTAATACCAATGGTATGAATTAGGTATTGAATAATTCCATCATCGCCCCATTGCGAAAAAACAGAAAACTCGGCATCTTGAATATTAGTAAACTTTCCTGCCTTTTCCTTAATTTGATTTACAATAGGCAGAGCAGAAATTAGTTTAACTTTATCAAACTCTTGTGTGAGGTATTTATTAAACTTGGCAACACCAAGAAACTTTTGAATAAACTTTTTCAATTTTTAATTTTTATAGTATGA
>CAMCQX010000090.1 GCA_945876985.1 Chitinophaga pinensis | reverse complement strand
AAACACATTTTATACGACAAAAGAAAAATTTTTCATTAATTAAAAATGAAACAAAACAACATGGAAAATCAAGAAGAATCAACGAATAAGAAGCAGTTAACGCTAGGGCAAACAAGAGAAATAATGACCTATCCAAATTATTGGAGAGGAACACTGACAAGAGCCGCAGAGAAAGGGGAATCAATAAAAGAAACTTACGAGAGGCTAAAAGGATTGGAAAGTTTTACGTAATTATTAAATCATACCTTTAGAATAAAACTAAAAAACATGGAAAATCAAGATGAAACAAAAGTAGATTCATTGAATCTAGAAAAAACGCAAGAGGATGATGATGAAAGAATGACACCAGAAGAATGGCTAGAGCACTCGAAAAGGACGCTAGAGATACTGGGGATAAATGAAAGGACTTTCAAAAACGCAGGCAAATGTTTTGTGATGATTAAACTTTTCATTTTTTTATTTATTAATTTTATTGCTTACTCTAAACAGTTTTCAGCTACCCTGTAATATTTTTCTTGATTTATATAATTAAATAAATTTAATAGAATCTTTTAAAATATACCTTTAATTATCCCAATCACACTCCCAATAATGAAACCTGCACAAGATTCTGAAACAGTATTTTGCACACCTGTTTCTAATGCTAAACTACTAGCTTTGTACATTATTCCAACTGTTAAAACTATACCAATTAAGAAACCTGGATAAAATGGTAGGTGACCAAAAGCTGTTCCCATTCCAAATGAGATTCCTAGAATAGCATAAAGAGTTGGTGTTCTATTTCCAAGAGTCAAAGATATTGTAGAAAGTAAAACACGAACCCAACCACTCAATAGTAAAGTCAGAGAATATAATATGCCAATGAATATACTTTTTATCATATGATAATTTTTATTTTTTAGTGAATTAAATTTATACTAAGTAATTAGTTTTTAAATACTGTTTTATTAATCTTTATCTACTCCCCAATTACAACAAATGATTTCCTTGAATTGACCCCATCTTTTTTGCCAATTATAACATTATAGGTTCCTTCTTTTAAATGTAATTGAGAAATAGATATAATATCCTCATTGTTATTTAATTTATAAAGCGATTCATATACTGTTCTTCCTAACATATCTACTATTGTAATTGTACCATTTTTATCTGCTGTGTTTTTAAGCTGAATAGTGAAACTTCCATTATTGGGATTAGGATAAACTTGAAATGTTGATGATTCTATTTCATTTATACCACTCACAATAAAAGAGAATGGATCTGATTCAGTTTTGCAATTATTTAAATTAGTTACAAGTGTTGTATAGCTTCCTGATTGAGTAGGTATAAAAGATGAATTGGTTGCTCCTGTAATTAATAAGGTATTTCTGAACCATTGGTTTCCTGTTGGATTAGAAGAGTATAACGAATTACCATTTAAAGTAATTGTAGGTTTGGTAGGATTACTAAAAACATTCACAATTGAGGTTTCTGAACTCGATTTACAGTTAGCTATATTTGATACTTCAAGTCTATAATTTCCTGATGTATTTGCTATAATTGAATTTGAGTTAGCTCCACTAATGTTTATGCTATCTTTCTGCCATTGATAATTAACTCCTGTTGCTAAAGTTGATAAAATAACTTGACCTCCTTCGCAAAATGTAGTTGCTCCATTGGCTGTAACTACTGGCACAATAGGACTTGGATTTTCTGTTATATTACTAGCCGATGAAACCGATTTACAGCTATTCGTATTTGTTATTTCAACCGTGTAATTTCCTGATTGAGCAACTATTAAATTAATGTTATTTGCACCACTTATTGCAGTTCCGTCTTTTTTCCATTGGTAAGAATATCCTGAGTTTGCGCAGTTTAACATTAATGATTTTCCTGTACAAAATGATGTTGCACTGCTATTTATTGTTGGAATTGGTGGCAGCGGGTTTACATTTACGGTAATAACACTCGATGAATCAAGGCAATTGTTGTTATTTATAACTACTAACTTATAATTACCACTTAAACTTGCGGTGTAACTTGAACTTGTAGCACTTAATATATTAGTTCCATTATTTTTCCATTGATAACTGAATCCAGTTCCAGTATTTCCTGATAATATTACATTTCCTCCATCACAAAAATTTGTTGAACCTCCCGCACTTATTGTTGCCCCTGGTTGTGAGTTTACTATAACTGTCTTTGTTATCGAATCTTTACAACCATTATTACTTGTTACAACTAACTTTACGTTATAGGTATTTGCATTACCATAAGTTTTATTTTCTAATATATTTGATCCTGTGCTAACATCTCCAAAACTCCATATTCGAGTCATTGTTCCACTACTTATTCTTGAGGTATCATTATATTGAAAACTATTTCCAGATAAACATTGTGTTGGATTATTAATGGTAAATCCTACCATTGGATTTGGTTTTGCTGTTGTCCCACAGTTTGAAGTTGAATTATAACTAGCAGCCCATCCAGCACTTCTAAAGGCTTCATCACTTAAAAACCATACAAGCATAGAACCACCAGTTGAAGTTAGCATTGGGGGTAATGTAGTGCCTGTATAAATCCCTAATCTTGTTGAACTTGTATCTGCACCATCATATACTATTATTCCATCATAGTTTAATTCCGTATCAAATGAACTAAAAGATAAACTTACCGTTGTTGCTCCAGTTGGTTGTATCAACCATTTGCAACTAGCGTTGTTACCGTAATTATTTGTTCCACTTCCATCTGTAAATGAGCCTGTACTTGATGTTAATGTAGTTACTCCAGAGCAATAATTAGGAGTTGTTGAAGTATAATTAGCCGACCAACCTGAATCTGATACCGAGTTATCCGAGAAAAAACGAATATACATTGATCCACCTGTTGAAGTAATTGATGGTGGTAAATTACTTCCGCTAAACCTACCCAATAAAGTGGCGGATGTACTTGTTCCGTCATACACTTCAACAGCATCATAAATTGATAAACCGTCAGTTGAAGGCGATTCTGTTTTAAATGATGTAAATGTTAATTTTACTGAAGTTGCTTGAGGCGGTTGAATTAGCCACCTGCAATCCATGTTATTACAATATTTGTTTACTCCACTTCCATCACTAATTGTACCATAATCAGTTGTATTAAGATTAGTTGTGCCTGAGCAATATGGTGTTCCTGTTGAGGTATAACTTGCTGCAAATCCTGGATATTTTATTAAATAATCAGAGGTAAAAACCACTAACATCTGACCACTTGTAGCAGTTACATTGGAAGGTAAACTAGTACCTGAGGTGCTTAACAATAATGGAGCAGCAGTATTACTACCATTGTATACTTTTAAAAAATCATATCCTAATTCAGTATTAAAAGAGGAGAATGAAAGGGTCACACTCGTTGCACATGGCGGTGTAATTAACCAATAACACAATGCATTATTTCCATAATTATTTGTACCACTTCCATCTGTAAAACTACCTGCAGCAGCTGTTAATTGATTCCCTCCATTACAATATGAGGTACCGTATGCTACATAATTGGCTGTCCATCCAGAATCTGTGCCTGATACATCGCTACTAAAACGAACAAACATAGCACCCACAGTTGATTTAATTGTTGGTGGCAATGTATTTCCCCACCATGACATTAATAAAGGAAAAGTTGAATTTGTACCAGAATATACAAAAACAGTATCATAATATGCTTCAGTTTTGAATGATGAAAATGAAATTGCTATTGAATCTGCTCCAGAAGGTTGAATTAACCAACTGCAATTTAAATTATTTTGATAATTTGCACTTCCACTTCCATCAGAAAAAGTACCAGTCATCGCTGTTAAATTTGTTGTTCCGCTACATGGAGGCAAAGTTGGATTTGTTCCAATTCCTACTGCATACCAAGCCTCTCTTACCCTAGTATATTGAGTAGATGTGGAGCCAAATAAATCTTGTGCAGCTTGTAATGAACCATAGTATGAACCCATATAATTTGAACTTGATATTAAATAATTATTTAGATTCCTATATGCAATTTGTGTGGCTTGTGTAATTCCTATTCCAGTTACTGTATATGAATTACTAATATCATTGGTACCAGTTCCTCCTTGAGACAATAAATAATACCAAAAATTTTGAACACCACTATTAGTATGTACACCTCCATTATCTTGAGTGCTACTTGTATTTGCCCAATATGTTCCAGAATAGGTATCTGGTTGTTGTCCAAATTGAATAGGTGCACTATTAGGATTTGACATTGACCTAGCATAATAAGGTGAAATTAAAACAATATTTTCTCCTATTGTCCAATTAGGAGAAGATGATCCATAAAATTCAATTGCAGTTCCAAAAATATCTGCAAAGGATTCATTTAAAGCTCCTGATTCTCCTTGATAAGCTAAATTAGCTGTATATGTTACAACTGCGTGTGAAAATTCATGCCCAACTATATCAATACTAGTTAAAGGGCTAAGTATATTACCATCACCATTGCCATAAACCATAGAACTTCCATTCCAAAATGCATTATTGGGCAATCCAGCATTACCCAATGAATTATTTGGATTTATATAATTTTTTATAAGAGAGCCAGCATTATCAAAACTATTTCTGCTCAATTGATTTAGATAAAAATCATAAGTTTTTTCCATTGCCCAATGAACATCCAATGCAGGGTTATTCCTTGAACTTCTATAAATACTTCCTGATGTACCAACTGCAGAAAATGTTCCTGTTCCACTAACTGGACTGAAATTAAATGAACCTAATAAATCATCTCCTGCTCCTCCATCATCATAATCCCAGATAGTTAATTGATATGAACTACTCCTAAGAATCATTCCATTTAAATTAAATGCTACAGTTGGAAAAGTATTTGTTAACACACTTGATTGATAAACTAAATTTGAATTTGAATCTCTTATTTGTATATAAATATCTGGCGAACCTCCCAATATGGCAACTTCAAATCCATCTTGCCAATTATTATTTACAGTATTTATAACTATATTATTTAAAATAATATCTTGTGTATTCCATGTGGTACTAGAATTAGAAAAATCTACTGCATTGCTATAATTTGTTCCATTAAGCATATTGAGTGTTTGAATGGGTCTTGTTGTTTCTCTTAAGCGGTAGCCTCCACTATAACTATCCATTTTTATACTTTTAGTTCCGCTGTAAAGTGTACTTGCTGTTCCTGTAACTTCAGCATGTGTTATTTTTGAAATTTTATTTATAATCTCGCCTGTTTGAGCATCTACAAATACATCTTGTATATCATAAGGCTTTTCTGAAGCAATATTTATTTTATAACATAAACGGAAATTTTCTTTAGAATAAATACCGTTGATTGGTGCAATAACTAACTCAGCTTTAGGCTTATTAGTTGCATTCACATCGTTGGTTTCACTCTTTAAAAAATCTTCTGAAGACTTATTCTCCCATTGATATTTTTCTGCACCAACATTTTTTATTGCATTTTGAATGGCTAATTCTTTTGTTATTTTGGGTTGAACATCTATGTTAAGTTTATTAAATATATTTCCGTTAGCTGAAACCAATAAACTATTTTTTTCATGCAATAAATACTCTCCTCCAGTTACAAATATTCCTTTATAGTATTGTTGATACCTATAATGAGTAAAATTAATATTATCATTTTCCTGTTTCAATAAAACAAAAGAATCTTCTTCAGTTAAATTGAAGTTAGTAGTAAAAATGCTAAAGAAATTTTTGGCAGTTATATTACTTTTTTTATTAAAATGAATAAAAGTAAAATTACCTTCCTTTTCTACGGTATAATATTCACTTGTTTTATTTATACTTACTTTACCATCATTTATTGGCATTATTGTTTCAGTTCTTGTATGCTCAATATTATTTTTCTTTAAAATTGGTCTTTCGAAATTTGAAAGTATTACCTCCTTCGACTGCCCAATGGCATTGTTTGAAATTAATAAAAGGCATATTGCAAATAATGCCGTATAAAATTGGTTCAGTTTATTCATAGTTTTATTCTTTAATTAGTGTACTTAAATACGCATATAATTGTTTAATTTCTAAAGGTGCTTCTTTGTTGTTCTCGCCCCAAGTTATTATTGTTTTAACTCCATTATCTATTTCAATAAAGTAATAAATGTTTTCTGGTTGGTTATATTTTAACTGAGTCTCGGTTAGCTTATTTACCTTTTTATTTATTTCTCTAAATTTTCTTTTATTAATTGTTTTCAAAAGTATTGTTTTGTTATCAATACTGTTAATCTTTGTTATTTCTCCACTTGATTTTATCTGGTATTTAATTACTGCTCCAGTAAAACCTCCTCCGCTTCCAAATGTTATTTCATTTACTAGTTTATTGTTAAGTGATTTATTAACTGAACAATTACTTAAAATCAAAACGACCAAAGCAATTGAAGCGACAAAAAGGTTTTTTTTGATGAACAAACAATAAATTTTTCTTTCACTCATATTGATAATCATATTTTTGCACCTTAAATAGGATATAATCTTTTTTAGTTTTTTATATCCTTCGAATGTATGTTTTTTAAAACATACATTTTTTTTTATTTTAATTGCAAAAATAAACCAAAGCCCCGACAATGGATGTCGAACTAGAATTAACTAAAAAATAAAAGTTAACGTAAAATACTTTTTCCCTAATCAGTTATCAATTTGAAGGAAAACTTATTTAATAATATTAGTATTTAAGTATTAACAAGTTTGTTGAAATACTTAAATAAGCAAAGAAATTTCAAGTGGTAGCGCTACTAA
>CAMCQX010000089.1 GCA_945876985.1 Chitinophaga pinensis | reverse complement strand
TTCAATATTTTGATTGATAAGTCAATATTGTTTTGCAAAAACTTATTATTCGTCATTGCGAGGAACGAAGCAATCCCTCAGTGAGATTGCTTCGTGCCTCGCAATGACGAAACTTTTGGCATATTATTAATTCCTAAATCTAGCTTTATTTAAATTCTGCTAAAACAGTTTTTCCACCTTTAACCACTTGGTTAAGATTTACATTTATTTTAGTACCTAAAGGCAAAAACAAATCAACACGAGAACCAAATTTTATAAAACCCATTTCAGCACCTTGTTCTGCTTGTTGTCCTTCTTTTACATACCAAACTATTCGTTTTGCTAAAGCTCCCGCAATTTGACGGAACAATACCGAAACACCATCAGCTTTTTCAATAACTGTAGTGGTACGTTCGTTTTCAGTTGATGATTTTGGATGCCAAGCTACTAAGTATAAACCTTTATGGTATTTAAAATATTTTACGATTCCACCAATTGGATTGCGATTTACATGCACATTGAATGGACTCATAAATACAGAAACTTGAATTCTTTTTTCATTATAATATTCAGTTTCCATCACTTCTTCAATCACTACCACTTTTCCATCTGCTGGGCAAATTACTTGATTTTCATTTTGAATGACTGTAACTGTTGGATTCCTGAAAAACTGAAGTATAATGATCAAAAACACCACTGATAAAAACAAAATGGAGTTGATTAACCAATTAATTTCAGTAAAACCAATGGCAAAATTTAAGGCAAATAAACCTAATAATGTAATAAGTATCGTAGCTTTTCCTTCTCTATGTAGCATGTTTAATGTTTTTTATTAATCGGCAAATATAAATAAAGCTATAAATTTTTATGATTTTATTTCAATAATGTTTCATTTTGAAATGTCTTACGGTTTTGAAAATCAAATATCGATTTATTTATAAAATGACTTAAAACAATTATCCTCTTTTTTGGTATATCTATTTAGACTAAATATAAATAGTTCGAATAATTGTTTTAGATTTGCAATGCTAAACTTAAAAAAAAGTTAGAAAATGTCAGATACACAGGAAGTTGATATAATTGATCAGGTAGTAAGCCAAGAATATAAATACGGTTTTAGTACAGATATAGAAATGGAAACAGCTCCAATGGGGTTGAGCGAGGATATTGTTAGGTTTATTTCTTCTAAAAAAAATGAACCTGAATGGATGTTGGAATGGAGACTAAAAGCTTACCGTTATTGGTTAACTTTAGAAGAACCAAATTGGCAAAATTTTGATTTAAAACCAATCAATTACCAAGATATTATTTATTACGCTGCTCCAAAAGAAAGAATAAAATTAGATAGTTTGGACCAAGTGGATCCTGAATTATTGAAAACATTTGAAAAATTAGGAATCAGTTTATCAGAACAGAAACGTCTATCGGGCGTAGCAGTTGATGCAGTTTTTGATTCCGTTTCAATAGCCACCACTTTTAAAGACCAACTATACGAAAAAGGTGTGATTTTTTGTGCAATCAGTGAAGCATTGCATGAGCACCCAGAATTAGTAAAAAAATACATTGGCTCTGTTGTTCCTTATACTGATAATTATTTTTCTGCTTTAAACGCAGCTGTATTCAGCGATGGAAGTTTTGTTTATATTCCAAAAGGCGTTCGTTGCCCAATGGAACTTTCTACTTATTTCCGTATCAATGCTGAAAATACGGGTCAGTTTGAACGCACGTTAATAATAGCAGACGATAACAGTTATGTAAGTTATTTGGAAGGTTGCACTGCTCCCATGCGCGATGAAAATCAGTTACACGCAGCGGTAGTTGAATTAATAGCCATGGAAAAAGCGGAAATAAAATACTCTACGGTTCAAAATTGGTATCCTGGTGATAAAGAGGGAAAAGGTGGAATTTATAATTTTGTAACCAAACGCGGAAGTTGTGAAGGTGCACATTCAAAAATTAGCTGGACACAAGTAGAAACTGGTAGCGCCATTACTTGGAAATACCCAAGTTGTATTTTAAAAGGTGATTATTCAACTGGAGAATTTTTCTCAGTAGCTGTAACCAATAATAGGCAAATTGCCGATACCGGCACCAAAATGATTCATATTGGTAAGCATACCAAAAGCAGAATTGTATCGAAAGGAATTTCGGCTGGTAAATCGCATAATTCATACAGAGGTTTAGTAAAAATAAATAAACGTGCAGAAAATGCTAGGAATCATACCCAATGCGATAGCATGTTAATTGGTGATAGAAGTGGCGCACATACTTTTCCTTATATTGAAATAAACAATAAAACTGCCCAAGTAGAACACGAAGCAAGTACCAGTAAAATTGGTGAAGATCAAATATTTTATTGTAACCAACGTGGCATTGGAACAGAAGAAGCTGTTGGTTTAATTGTAAATGGTTTTTGTAAAGAAGTATTGAACCAATTACCCATGGAATTTGCAGTAGAAGCACAAAAGTTATTAGCGGTAAGTTTAGAGGGTTCAGTTGGATAGAATAGTTTCTTAGTTTCCAAGTTCTTAGTACTTAGTCAAAAAAAGACATTATTAAAAACTAAGTACTAAAAAACTTAGTACTAAAAACTAAAAAAAATGAGTAAAATTGATAGAATAGAAGATATAATAGTTTGGCAAAAAGCTAAAAGCTTAACTGTTGAAATATATAAAGCTTCTAATCATGGCAATTTTGCAAGGGATTTTGGATTAAGAGATCAAATAAGAAGAGCAGCAGTATCAATTCCATCAAACATAGCTGAAGGATTTGGAAGAGGAGGAAACAGAGAATTTTTGCAGTTTCTATCTATCGCTAAAGGCTCTTTATTTGAATTAAAAACGCAATTGATTATTGCAAATGAAATAGGATATTTAGACAATGAAATATTTATCAAAATTTCAAATGATTCAGATGAAGTAGGCAAAATGTTGACTTCGTTTATGAATTATTTATCAAATTCGGATATTAAAGGAATAAAGTATAAAACAAATTAACAAACTAAGTACTAAAAACTTGGTACTAAAAACTAAAGATGTTATCAATAAAAGATTTAAAAGCAGAAATAGAAGGCAAAAAGATCCTGAATGGATTAAGTTTAGAAGTTAAAGCTGGTGAAGTACATGCCATTATGGGTCCAAACGGAGCTGGTAAAAGTACACTTTCATCGGTGTTAGCTGGCCGAGCTGAGTATGAAGTTACAAGTGGAAGTGTTTCATATGAAGGTAAAAATTTATTGGACATGAGTCCTGAAGACAGAGCCCGTGAAGGTTTGTTTTTAGCATTTCAATATCCAATAGAAATTCCAGGTGTTTCCACTACTAATTTTTTAAAAACAGCCGTTAACGAAAAACGTAAATACTTGGGTTTAGATCCAATGGAAGCAACTGATTTCTTGAAAATGATGCGTGAAAAAATGGATTACGTAGAAATGGATAAATCATTGACTTCTCGTTCGTTAAATGAAGGATTTAGTGGTGGAGAAAAGAAAAGAAATGAAGTATTTCAAATGGCCATGCTAGAACCTAAATTATGTATCATGGATGAAACTGATTCAGGTTTAGACATTGATGCGTTGCGTTTGGTTTCTAATGGTGTAAATAAATTAAGAAATAAAGACAACGCATTTTTAGTCATTACCCATTACCAAAGATTATTAGATTATATAGTTCCAGATTTTGTGCATGTATTGTACAAAGGAAGAATAGTAAAAAGTGGTGACAAAGAATTAGCAAAAGAATTAGAAGTAAAAGGCTATGACTGGATAAAACAAGAAGTAGAAGCTAATTCATAAAAATTCTAACTATAAAATTCGAAGCACGAAATATTATTCTAAATAAGTGTTGAATCAAGAATTTTAAGTCAAGAATTTTATTTAAAAATATTTCGAATTTCATTATTCGGATTTAGAATTTAATAAAAGATGTTAATAGAAAACATAAAAACAGCGTTTACACAATACAAAAACCAAGCGGAAGTGAGTGGTTTTTCTGTATTGCGTGAGCAAGCATATCAAGAGTTTGAAAAATTAGGATTACCAACTACCAAAAATGAAGAATGGAAATACACTAATTTAAAAGTTTTAGCGAATAAAGATTTTGAATCAACTTGTATAAGCAGTGGAAATGTAAAAGCATTTTTGCAAAACGCTTTATTGAATAAAATTACTGCCAATAAACTGGTTTTTGTAAATGGAACTTTCAATTTAGAATTATCAGAAATAATAGAAAAAGATAACAGCATTTTTATTACTAATTTGGCTAAAGCTCGTTCGTTACATGCTGAAATATTTAACCAACATTTTGGTAAATATGCCAACATTGAAAACAATGCTTTGAATTCGTTAAACACTGCTTTATTAAGTGATGGTGCATTTATTTATGTGCCAACAAACAAAACGGTTGAATTTCCGATTTTCATTGTAAACATTGCCGATTCGAGCGATGTAAATGTTTTAAACCAACCTAGAAATTTAATTATAGTTGAAAAAAGTGCATCGGTTCATTTAATTGAAATGTATTATTCTTTGGGTTCAAATTCGGTTTTTACCAATGTGGTAAATGAAATTTATGCCAATGAAAATTCACATGTGGAGCATTATAAAATTCAACAACAAGAAGGTGAAAGTTACCACAATAATTTCACTCAAATTTTCCAAGAAGCAAACACTAATATTAACCATGTTACGCTTACATTAGATGGAACATTGGTGCGTAATAATTTGCATTTTTACCTAAACGGACAAAATTGTAATAGCTTATTATATGGTTTGTATATGCCTCATGGCAATAGTTTGGTAGATAACCACACAAGAGTGGATCATGCGCAACCAAATTGCAATAGCAACGAATTATACAAAGGCATAATGATGGATAAATCGGTGGCAGTGTTTAATGGCAAAATTATGGTTCATTTGGATGCTCAAAAAACCAATGCTTACCAACGCAATCAAAATATATTATTAAGCGATGAAGCTACAGTAAATACGAAACCTCAATTAGAAATTTTTGCTGATGATGTAAAATGTACGCATGGCGCAACCATTGGTCAATTAGACGAGGAACCTATGTTTTACTTAAGAAGCCGCGGTATTCCTGAAGATGTAGCAAGAAAAATGTTACTAAATGCATTTGCTGATGACATTGCTGAAAAAATAAAAATTCCCGAATTAGTAACACTTTTAGAAGAAGAAATAGAGAAGAAATTATAAGCCGCTGATTTCACAGATTTCACAGAATAAATGATAGAAAACAGTTTGAATTTAGAAGAAATTGCCTCAACAATTATTGGATGTGCAATAAAAGTTCATCGGGCATTAGGACCTGGCCTACTTGAATCTGCTTATAAAGAATGTTTGTATTATGAATTGTTAAAAGCTGGTTTGTTTGTAGAAAAAGAAAAACCAATGCCTTTAGTTTATGAAGAAGTAAAATTAGATATAGGGTATAGAATTGATTTATTAGTTGAAAAAAAATTAGTTATAGAAATAAAATCAAAAGACGCCTTGAATGATATAGATTTAGCTCAAACGCTAACTTATTTAAAAATTGGAGATTTTAGACTTGGGCTTTTGATAAACTTTAACGTTACACTTTTAAAAAATGGACTCAAACGAGTTGCTAACAAAATTGAAAATTAACCGCAAAGAACACTAAGAAAATACGCGAAGAACACAAAGAAAAACTTTGAGAACTTTACGAAAAACCTTTGCAAACTTTGCGAAAAACCTTTGAGAACTTTGTGTTTAAAATTTAAATAGCAATGAACACTAAAAAAACCTTTGCGAACTTTGCGAAAAAACTTTGCGAACTTTGCGGTTAAAAAGAAACAATCATGTCAAAATTAGATATTACATCCATAAGAAATCAGTTTCCAATACTTCATCAAGAGGTTAATGGTAAGCCTTTGATTTATTTTGACAATGCTGCTACTACACAAAAACCTCAATCGGTAATAGATGCATTAGTAAAATATTATTCCCACGACAATGCAAACATTCACAGAGCGGCACATACATTAGCGGCTCGTTCTACCGACATGTTTGAAGATACACGTAAAACCATTCAAGCATTTATAAATGCCAAAGAAGTGGAAGAATGTATTTTTACAAAAGGTGTAACTGAAAGTATCAATTTAGTAGCCCAAACTTGGGGACGAAAGTTTTTAAAAGCTGGTGATGAAGTAATCATTAGCACCATGGAACACCATAGTAATATTGTTCCTTGGCAAATGATTTGCGAAGAAAAAGGAGCTATTTTAAAGGTAATTCCCATCAATGATGCAGGTGAACTTTTAATGGAGAACTATGGTAAAATGCTTACGTCAAAAACCAAAATGGTAGCTTGTGTATGGGTGAGTAATGCTTTAGGAACCATTAATCCTGTAAAAGAAATAATTGAAAAAGCACATGCCGTAGGCGCTAAAGTGTTGTTAGATGGTGCACAAGCTTGCTCGCATTTGGAAGTAGATGTGCAAGAATTAGATTGTGATTTTTTAACCATTTCTGGGCATAAATTATATGGCCCAACGGGTGTTGGAGTTTTATATGGCAAACGTGAATTGTTAGAAGCCATGCCGCCTTATCAAGGTGGTGGGGAAATGATAAAAGAAGTAGATTTTGATAAAACTACTTACAATGAAATTCCTTACAAATTTGAAGCGGGAACACCCAATATTGGTGATGTAATTGCTTTTAAATATGCATTAGATTTTGTCAATGAAATTGGCAAAGAAAATATTGCAAAGCATGAAAATGAATTATTGAAACATTGTGTTGATGGTTTATTGGATATAAACAAATCTGTAGAGACGTTGCAT
>CAMCQX010000088.1 GCA_945876985.1 Chitinophaga pinensis | reverse complement strand
GCTTCTCGTTTAGGAAACGGAGCAGTAGAAGCATTATTAGCAGGTAGAAAAAATGAAATGGTTGGTTTAGTCAATAACCAAGTGGTTTTAACTAGCTTTCACGATGCTATCTATGCTAAAAAAGTATTAAATCCGGGATTGCTAAAGTTAATTGATATTTTTAATTGCTAAAATTGTCAGAATAAAAACTCCAATTTCATCGTTATGCTCACTATAAAATTGTTCATTTGCGAAAAGCAAACTTCAAATTTTCTAGTTTCACAAGCCTCGAACTTGAAATTTTCTTGTCCAACAATTAGTTAATTTAACCGGTCGTTGAGCTTGTAGAAACGTAACTACCGTCAGACGCATAATAAGCTTTTGTGTGGGCTGCGTCAGACGGTTTCAATACTTTTATATTGTTGGTGCCGCTTCGCTAAAACACCAACAATGGATAACTTCTCGACTACGCTCGAAGTGTGACTGGTTGTTATGGAATTTAATCTTCTAATTCTTCTCCCGATTAATCGGGATTCCAATCTTTCTAATCTCCCTGAATACTTGCTCGCTTCAGTCTGTCATTAATGGCATATCCTAAACCTATATTAGGGAATTTTTCGCTTAAAATAATATCTAAATCTAATTCATCAACATGGCGCATGGCTGCAAATAAATTACTTGCTGCTTCATTTAAATCTTTTGATTTGGAAAGAATAAATTGGTGGTTTGCTGGCAAATCAGCAAATGAATCGGAAAACGATATGACTCCTACCCTTTTTTTATCAAACAATTGAATGCTTTCACTTAAATTTTCTACAATTTGTAATGGGTGAATAGGTGCGTAATGTTTGCTTAGCATGCCTGGGGCAATAATTTTATCATTACTAGCGCTGGCAGCTAGTTTTTTATTTAAAACATCTTCAATGGCTTCAATGGCTAATCCACCAAAACGAAGTATTTTAGGTTCATTTTCTAAAAATGAAATGATGGTAGATTCCAATCCTACTTTACAAATTCCACCGTCAAGGATATAATCAATTTTATTCCCCAATTGTTGTTCAACATGAAAAGCGGAAGTTGGACTAATGAATCCACTTGGATTTGCACTGGGTGCAGCCAAAGGAAAATTAAGTTTTGATAATAACTCTAACGTGATGGGATGGTTGGGAACTCTAATTGCAACAGCACCTGTTCCGGCAGTAACCATTTCGGGTATTTTATGATTAGCAGGAATGATAAAAGTAATGGGACCTGGCCAAAAATATTTAGCCAATAATTTTAAGTCTTCAGGAATTAACAAACCCCATTCTTCAAAGCGTTCAATGCGGTTACTGTGAATAATAAGCGGATTGAATTGAGGACGGTTTTTTGTTTTATAAATGTTTAAAACTGCATTTTCGTTGAATGCATTAGCAGCCAATCCATAAACCGTTTCGGTAGGAATGGCTACTAATTTATTGCTATTTAAAAGTTCAATAGCGTAAGGTATATTATTTCCAATTGGCAATTTTTTAAAACAAACCGTTAAGTTCAGCTTGAATTTTATCAATTACTTTTCCTAAATCTTCTGGACGTTCAGCATAGTTTAGTTCATCCACTTCAATGATTAAATGGCGTGGTTTATAAGAACTAATCCAAGCTTCATAACGTTCGTTTAAGCGTTTTAAATAATCTAAACGAATACTTTCTTCATAATCTCTTCCACGTTTTTGAATATTATTAACCAAAGTAGGAATTGATGCACGTAAGTAAATCATTAAATCAGGTGGTTTAATGGTATGATTCAAAGAATCAAACATTTTTTGATACGTTTCAAAATCGCGGGTACTCATTAAGCCCATAGAATGAAGATTAGGTGCAAAAATATTTGCATCTTCATAAATAGTTCTATCTTGAATGATATTTTTTTTACCTTTTTGTAATTGTAAAATAGTTCCATAACGGCTATTTAAAAAATAAATTTGAAGGTTAAAACTCCATCTTTTCATGTCTTCATAAAAATCAGATATATAAGGATTATCCTCTACATCTTCATAATGAGGTTCAAAGTTATAATGTTTACTTAAAAGTGTAGTAAGTGTAGTTTTTCCCGATCCAATATTTCCTGCTATTGCTAAATGCATATTACTATTTTATTTTGCTACGATTTTAGTGCTTTAAAAACTAAGGAAATAAACACTGTATCAACATTTTTGAATTTTGTTGGTATAGTTATTGAAAACTAAGGCATAGTAACATGATAAAATTTATTACTTTGCGCAACATTTTCAAAATGAAGAAACTTCACCAACTTATAATAAGCAGCTTCTTTCGCACATTTTTACCAACTATAGTGGTGGTAATGTTTATTTTGCTTATGCAATTCATTTGGCTTTATGTTGATGAATTAGTAGGAAAAGGATTAGAATGGCATGTAATAGCTGAATTACTTTTTTACTGGTCAGCATCATTAATACCGCAAGCCTTGCCTTTGGCAGTATTATTAGCTTCCATTATGACATTTGGAAATTTGGGAGAAACCTATGAATTAGTAGCGGCAAAAGCTGCAGGTGTTTCCATTTGGAAAATGTTTAAGCCCATGTATTTTGTTATGTTTGGAATTTCTTTATTCGGAGTATTTGTTTCTAATATACTTATACCTGTTGCTAATTTAAATAGCAGAGCACTTTTATACGATGTAAGAGAAAAAAAACCTGCTTTAGCCATTACCGAAGGAGTGTTTTACAGTGGCATTCAAGGAATCACCATTAGGGTTGGTAAAAAAGACAAGAAAACCCAAGTAATGCAGGATATTATTATTTATGATAAACGTGCAAATACCGCACATTCTACTGTTATTTCGGCTAAAAAAGGAACCATGAGTTTAAGCAACGATGGAAGGTTTTTGTTTTTTACTTTATTTGATGGAGCAAGGTATGAGGAAATGGAAACGCAAAAAAATTACTACAACACTTTCCCTCATTCCAGCACTTATTTTTCACAAGAAAAAATCATGTTTGACTTAACGGTTTTTAACTTTAACCGAACCGATGAAGATTTATTTAAACATAATTATGAAATGCTCAATGTATTTCAACTTCAATATTACAGCGATTCCTTGAAACGCTTAAAATATATCAAAGCATTGGAACTAAAGTCGTATGTGAAACCTTACTATTTCTTTTTAAAACGAGATACTTCTCAAAAAAACTATATTGTTAATTTAAGAGACTCAGTAAAAACAATGACTGATTTGTTTCAAAAAGGATACAGAGATAATATTTTGAATAATGCTGAAAGCAATAGCAGATCAGTTAAAAATGTAATCTCTTATTCATTAACTGAACGAAATGAAAACAAAAAAAGTGCTGCGAGATACGACATTGAATGGCATAAAAAATTTGTGCTAGCAATAGCATGTGTCATTATGTTTTTTATTGGCGCACCACTAGGTTCTATTATTAGAAAAGGTGGTTTTGGATTGCCAGTAGTGGTATCTATTTTATTGTATTTATCCTACCATATTATTTCACTATCGGGCGAAAAAGCTTCTAAAACATTGGTGTGGACACCTTTTCTTGGCATATGGATTGGTATCATGATTTTAACACCTTTAGGATTTTTTCTTACCTATCAAGCTAGTAACGACAGTTCACTTTTTAACAAAGCAGTTTGGGTTAATATTTTTAAACGTTTCACTCAAAAAAATAAAAAATAAAATGAATATTTTACAAATAACTCCACGCTTTCCTTGGCCATTAAAAGATGGTGGAGCATTATGTTATTTTAACTATGCAAAAGGTTATGGGGATGCGGGAAATGACTTAACAATAGCTTCATTAAATACTTCCAAACATTTTATAAATTACGATGAACTTCCTACTCACGTAAAGGCTTTAGGTGATATTCACTTAACTTATGTCGACAATCAACTGAAACCAATTGATGCATTTTTAAATTTATTCTCCAAGGAATCGTATCATGTAAAACGATTCATAAGCAAGGATTTTGAAAATCAATTGATAGAAATTTGTAAAGAAAAAACTTTTGATGTGGTGGTTTTTGAAACCATTTTTGTAGCACCGTATTTAGACATTATAAGAAAACACAGCAAAGCAATTTGTATTTTAAGACAGCATAATGTAGAATATCAAATTTGGGAATCGTTGGCATTTTTAGAATCTAATATTGTTAAAAAATGGTATTTAAATTTATTAGCAGATCGATTACATGAATACGAAATAAAACAGCTTAATAATTTTGATGGCATTGCTGCCATTACCAAAAACGATGCAGATACTTTTGAAAAAAGTGGTTGCACAAAACCTATTCATGTTTCGCCATTTGGAATAAATTTAGACAAATTGATTATAGACAATACCAATCTTGAAATGCCAAGTTTATTTCACATTGGTTCTATGGATTGGATGCCAAACCAGGAGGCAATGAAATGGTTTATTAACCATGTTTGGTACGACCTAAATATTGAATTTCCGCAGCTTAAATTTTACGTTGCAGGACGCAATATTCCTACATCTTTTTTTGATTATAACAATCAAAATCACATAGCAGTTTTAGGTGAAATAGAAGACGGAATTAGCTTTATGAACGAAAAAGCAATCATGGTAGTTCCATTGTTTTCAGGTAGTGGAATCAGGGTGAAAATATTAGAAGGAATGGGTTTGGGTAAATGTATTATTTCTACACCATTGGGTGCACAAGGCATAGAAGCCACAAATGGAGAACATCTATTTATTGCCGAAACAGCAAAAGATTTTATAAAAATAATTAGTGAGCTTATTAATAACCCAAGTGAAATTATTAGAATTGGAAAAAATGCACGCAGGTTAGTAATAGAAAAATACGATAACAAAAAGATTGTAACTGATACCTTGGAGTTTTATGAAAGTTTAGGCAATTAAAACAAGGAAGTTTACAATAGATTCGAATCTATGAGGCTTTGTTTGCTGTGTGGCTTTTAATTACAATAGTTTCGCCTCAACGAGGCTTTGTAGCAAGTTAATGCTGCGATTTTCTGCGATATCTGCGGGATATTTTTTTTTAAAGTTTAGTAAGCATACCAACCTTGGGAAAATCGGATTGGTGAGGACACCAACCGAGGACAAAATTTTAAAGTATGGCTTTCTGTTAGTGTTGTGCCGCCTCTATGAGGCTTTGTTTGCTGTTTGGCTTTTTATTACAATAGTTTCGCCTCTACGAGGCTTATTTGTTATGATTATGTTCCCAGAATTTCTGGAATGCTTTCCAGCATACTGATTTTGGTCTCGCAGTTATGCGGCAAGCTTTTCAGTATTCTGATTTTGACCCTTAAAATGTAAAGCAAAGATTCATATATATCAATTTTAATTACAGCGTTTTGGAATGAAGATTAGAAATACAGAATATTTATAAATTAGGTCAAAAAAAAGGTTGTCTAAAAAAAGACAACCTTTTGAATATATAAAACACTTCTATCAACTGACAACTGACAACTGACAACTATCAACTGACAACTATCAACTACATATACCTATTTCCTACCCAAACAAAACGCTTAGTTACAAATTCTGAATTAGTAAAACTTGCGTTTCCAGCTGGATTTCCTCCTGTTAAATGAAAATCGCTAAAGGCAGCATGAGAATTTATAAATCCTGCTCCGGTAAAGTTAAATGATACAGGAACAAATGCATCATTCATTTCATTGGCAATTGTTTCTTTTGTAGCTTCGTTGGTGGTATAAGCACCACATGTTAAAGCTCCTTTTTCTAACACTAACTCTTTGCAAAGTGCTAATGAATCTTCCACTGAATCAGTTTTTACAATAAATAAAATAGGACCAAAACACTCACGGTTATAAATGTCTTTTTGCGATTTATCCACTTCAATTACTACGGGAGTTGCAATGCGTGCATCTACAAACTCTTCATTGATGATTGACTTAGCATCTAAAATTAAGTTTCCACCTAAATTTTTAGCTTCGTTAGTTCTTTTAAAAGTTGCTTCAGTTTGAATAGCCCCTAAAGTTCCTGGACCCGCCTTTGGGTTATCAACTAAGCCAGTTATTGCAGCTGCAATTCCTTTTACAACCTCATCATAACTTACTAAACCATTTGCTGTTTGCACACCGTTTTTGCTCACAAAAATATTTTGCGGAGCAGTACACATTTGTCCACTATACAAACTAGCTGAAAAAGCAATATTTGCTAAAACGGGTTGTAAATCATTTACCGAATCAAGGATCATGCTGTTTACACCTGCTTTTTCGGTAAAGGTTAGTTTTGGCAACGATTCAACATAATTACCAAACTCTGAACTACCAGTAAAATCAACCATTTTAACAGCATTGTTTTCGGCTAATTGTTTAGTTATAGGATTTTCTGAAGTGTCGGCAGCTAATTGAACAATATTTACATCAAAGCCATTTTCGGCTAAAACTTTTTGAATTTCTTCAACTACAATTGCTATTGGAAAAATAGCTTTTGGATGAGGCTTTACGATGCAAGCATTACCAGTAATTAAAGTAGCATACAAACCTGGAACTGTGTTCCAAATAGGAAAAGTAGAACAACCAATTACCAATCCTACTCCTTTAGAAACTGTTTTAAAATCTTTATTTATTTTTAAATCAAATTTACCAAAATTCTTCACCCATTCTACCTTATCAGGAAAACGTGTTTGTTCTTGATAACCCATTGCCACTGCTTCTAAAGCTCTGTCATTGGCATGTGGGCCGCTAGCTTGAAAACTCATCATAAAAGCTTGTCCAGTGGTGTGCATGGTTGCATAAGCAATATCGAAAAAGCGAATAGAAATTTTTTCTAATGTTTCAATTAATATTCCT
>CAMCQX010000087.1 GCA_945876985.1 Chitinophaga pinensis | reverse complement strand
TCTAAAAATATTTTTAAATTCTGCTGATTATTTGGCAATGTTGAAACAGTAATTTCTTGCGCTATATCAAAGCTAAAATTATTATCAGTACTATAAATAACACCCGTTATATTTTTATTTTTATTGCTCATTTTTTGTGCTTTTAAAATTGCTAGAAAAACAATTTATTATTTGTCAAATTTCGTAAGTAATTTTGAAATACAAAGTATTAATTCTATCCAACTATAACCTTTAAACTTTGCTTATATATTTTAAAGTTAATATTACTATCTAAAACCATGGCTTCACCGTCAATATTTGCTACTTCTTTTTCATCTCTTGAAATTGAAATTTGATCTGTTTTAAAGGTTTGTACAAAAGGCAAATCGCTCACATCGCCTTTAAATAATTTGTAAGCAATTTGTGGAACTTGCCAAATTTTAAAAGTGTTAAAAACTACTACATCAAACAATCCATCGTTATAAATTGCATTAGGCGCAGCATATGCATTGTTACCAAATTGAGTACCATTACAAACACAAACCATGAACGCATTTACCGTAGTTTGTTGGCCATTATAATGCAAATGATATTGCTTATTTTTATAGGTAGCAAATTCCATTAAAGTAATTTTTGCATAAGTTTTAAAACCGCGCGAGGTGGCTTTATCAAATAGATTAGCAATATGTGCATCAAAACCAATACCTGCTATATTTATAAAAAATTGATTATTGGCTTTACAGGTATCAATGGTTTTTATTTTTTGCAAATTAATTAATTGCAATGCCTTTTCTGGATGAGTTGGAATGTTTAATTCACGTGCTAAACCATTGCCACTTCCCATAGGAATTACGCCAAATATTTTATTGGTATTTACTAAATATTGTGCTACATTATTAATGGTTCCATCGCCACCAACTGCTATTACTATATCGGCTTCCATAGCGCTAGCAGCCGCCAAATGATGGTTACTTTCTTGGCCTTGAGTAAAAAATATTTGAATATCAAAAATATTTTTATCCAATATTTTATGTATCAAGTCGGGAACATGAGTTTTACTTTTTCCTCCCGAAATTGGGTTAATGATAAAATGTATTTTTTGCTTAACAATCACAGTAAAATCAGTTTAATTTTCGGCTCTATCTACTAACGATTGAGGCAACTGTTTATCGGCTTTTGCACCTAATTTTCTTAACTCTTCAAAGCGATTGATGATATTTCCTTTGCCATCGACTAGCTTATTCATGGCATCGCTATAATTGGCTTTTGTTTGATCTATTTTTTTTCCAACTTCAATTAAATCTTTAATAAATCCTTCAAATTTATCATATAAATCGCCTGCTTTTTTTGCTATATCTATGGCATTTGCACTTTGCTTTTCATTGCGCCAAATACTGGCTACTGTTCTTAAAGTAGCTAATAAAGTAGTAGGACTTACAATAACAATATTTTTTTCAAAAGCATCGTTAAATAAACCTGCATCACTTTGAACTGCTAGCGCAAAAGCTGGCTCAATTGGAATGAATAACAACACAAAATCTAAGCTCTGAATTTGATGAATATTTTGGTATGATTTTCCACTTAAACCTTTCAAATGCGTACGCAATGAAAGTATATGTTCTTTGGCTGCTTGCAAGCGTTCATCGTCACTTTCGGCCGATGAAAAACGTTCATACGCATTCAGTGAAACTTTACTATCAATAATTAAGGTTTTATTTTCCGGTAAATTAATAATTACATCGGGTTGCAAACGCTTTCCTTCTTCGTTGGTAAAGCTTTCTTGAATTTTATATTCACTGCCTTTTACCAAGCCCGATTTTTCTAAAACACTTTCTAAAATAAATTCACCCCAATTACCTTGCGTTTTGTTTTCACCCTTTAAAGCTTTGGTTAAATTATTAGCTTCTTTGCTCATTTGTTGGTTCAGTTGTTGTAGCATTTCCAACTGATTTTTTAGTGAAGCGCGTTCCTTTCCTTCACTGATATAAACATCGTTAACTTTCTTCTCAAAATCTTTAATTTTTTCACCTAAAGGATTCAATAATTCGCCAATATTATTTTTATTTTGCTCCGTAAATTTTTGGCTTTTATCGTCAAAAATTCTATTCGCTAAATTTTCAAATTCTTTGGTAAAACGTTCGTTCAAAGTAGTAATTTCTGCTTTGTGTTCTGTTAGTCTAATTTGCAAGTTTTCACTGTCACTTTTTTGCGCTGTTAATTGCTTCGATAAATTTAAAATTTCTTCTTGCAAAATTTTGTTTTCAGCCTTTAAAGTAACACCTTCATTTTTCAATAAATTATTTTCAGAAAACAAGGAAGATTTTGCATTACTTTCAGTTAAAATTTGTTGTTGCAAAGCAGCCAAAACATCTGTATTATCAGCTATTTGAGTTGATTTGCTTTTACTAAATAGCCAACCAGCAAAAAAACCAACAAGTAAACCAATTATTAAAAAAATTATATCCATTTTATTCTATTTTTTTGAGTTAAAAAAGTTATTTTTTTGAGTTAAATTTTACTCCTATTTTTAAGCAAAAAATCGATCATTTTTATACTTATATTTTTTAATAATAAACATCAATAAATTAATAAAAAATCCCTTCATGTTTTTAATAACAAAAAGGGATTTTTAAATCTTTAAATTTTAGTTATTAATTAGCCATTTCACAAATAAAATGTATGTGCATTAATTGCAAATCATCTTTGGTAAATTCATCACCAAATTCACTCATTGCGGTTTCTACTACATTTTCATTTGTTTCTCTAAAAAAGTCCATTACATAACCAATATTTTCTTCATCAGCTAAATCGTTTACATATTTTTTCAAGCTTAATTTTGTGCCCGATAAAACGATGTTTTCAATTTCAATTAACAGCTCTTCCATTTTCATATTCTGGCTGCGAGCAATGTCAGCTAAAGCAATTTTTTTGTCAATATTGGTAATAATTACTACCTTTTTTGCCGACTTATTTACTACAGATTTTATGACTACATCTTCTGTTCTTTCTATTTCATTATCGATTACATATTTTTCAATAACAGCTAAAAATGGCTTAGCAAATTTTTGAGCTTTTCCTAAGTTTACACCCGAAATTTTGCTCATTTCTTCCATTGTTATTGGAAACTTAAAAGCCATTTCTTGAAGCGAAGTTTCTTGAAAAATAATATATGGAGGTAATTTTTTTGCTTTTGCTTCTTGCTTACATAAATCTTTTAGAATGGCATAAAGCTCTTCATCATAAATCATTTCAACGTTTCCACTATCATCATCGTCATCGGTATAACGCTCAAATTTGGTATCTAATGCAATGTCAAATGGAGTAGGATTTTTGATGAACTCTTCGCCTTTTTCACTTACACTTAATAAGCCATAAGTTTCAATATTTTTAGTAACTTGACCATTTAATAAAAGACCACGTAAAACTGATTTCCAAAAATTTTCATCTTTGTCTTTTCCTTTTCCAAAGTATGCAGCTTTATCTAATCCACCAAGTTGAACTTCGTGGCTTTTTTTGCCAACAATCATGTCAACGGTAATTTTTAAAATCTGTTTACTCTTTGTTGAATTAATGGTTTGTAATGCCAAAACTGCTTCGGTTCTAGCATCCATTTTTTCTTTTGGATGTTTACAATTATCGCACCTACCATTACATTTATTATCGTTGTATTCTTCGCCAAAATAATTTAACAAAAATTTACGTCTACAAGCTGAGGTTTCAGCAAAAGCTTGCATTTCAAAAATCAATAATTCACCAATTTCTCTTTCAGCAACTGGTTTATCTTTTAAAAATTTTTCTAATTTTTCGGCATCAGCAGGATTATAATACATCACGCATTCACCCTCTAAACCATCTCTTCCTGCACGCCCTGTTTCTTGGTAATAACCTTCTATACTTTTAGGAATATCATAATGAATTACAAAACGAACATCTGGCTTATCTATTCCCATTCCAAATGCAATTGTTGCTACTATCACATCGGATTCCTCCATCAAAAATCTATCTTGATGATCGGCACGCATTTTAGCATCTAATCCTGCATGGTAAGGCAAAGCTTTGATTCCATTTGCTTGTAAAATACTCGCAATTTCTTCTACTTTTTTACGACTTAAACAATAAATAATTCCCGATTTATTATTCATTCTTTGTTTAATGTATGAAACTATGTCTTTCATAGCCTCTCCTTTTTTACCTTTAGAACGAACTTCGTAATATAAATTATCCCTGTTAAATGACGATTTAAAAACCGTTGCATCTAACATTTGTAAATTCTTTTGAATATCTTGTTGAACTTTTGGAGTTGCGGTAGCAGTAAGCGCCATTACAGGAACATCTTTAATTTCCTTAATCATGGCTTTTATTCTTCTGTATTCAGGTCTAAAATCGTGGCCCCATTCAGAAATACAATGTGCTTCATCAACTGCAACGACTGAAATATTTATTGATTTGAAAAAATCAAGGGTTTCATCTTTTTTAAGCGTTTCTGGAGCTATATATAGTAATTTAGTTTTTCCGTCAGTAATATCTTGTTTTACTGCAGTAATTTCAGTTTTGTTTAACGAAGAATTTAAAAAATGTGCAATATTATCACCACCTAATGATCTGATTGCATCCACTTGATTTTTCATTAAAGCTATTAAAGGAGAAATAATAATGGCAGTTCCACCCTTTATTAAAGCAGGTAATTGGTAGCATAATGACTTCCCACCACCAGTAGGCATAATTACAAATACATCGTCACCGCTTAATAGTGTATGTATAATTTTTTCTTGTTCATCTTTAAATCCTTCAAAGCCAAAGTGACTTTTCAAGGCTTCTTTTAAATCTATTGTGTTCATTTGTTTGCTTTCTATAGGCGCTAGTTTATCTTCACTAGATGCTTTTTTAGATGCAATTTTAGCTTCCTTCATTTTGGGTATTATTTTTTATAAAAAAGTAGGCTAATTTACGTCCCACTTTTCATTTATAAAAATTTAAATGCAAAAATATTTTATATCATTTATTTAAAATGATAAAAGGCGTAATGTACTGCTAACATTGATATTTGATTTTTTTGAAAAAAAACAAAACAGTAAAATATTCGTAAAACTAATAAATATTGGGCATTTAAAAATAGTTTTATGAATTTAATATTCAGAAAAAGTTCTTAATTTTTAAAAGTTTTCTTAATAAAACCTTTCAAAAGAGAATTTTGAATATAAATTTGAAAGTACAACTATTAGCAAATAAAACAATGCAATTGAACTAATATTCAGATAATTGAGTTTATTTAGCTTTTAAAAACTACAAAATATAATTTTTTATATATTTTCGCCAATTAATAATTAATACAAGGCAGATAAATTTGACTAGGTATTCAAGGTATATAAAATTTTTTAGCATCGCCAGTGATATCATATTACTGAATGTATGTTTCATATTTGCTTTTTATTATAAATATCAAGCATTTAACTACCCATTTTTACCATTATTATTATATGTGAACTTATCATGGATAGTATTAATTGGAATATCAAAACAGTATAATATATCAAGAACTTCCACTTATTTAAAAGTAATAAGGTCAACCATAAGTATTCTGGTAGGACACATGTTACTTGTTTTTGCCTATTACGTTTTCCAACAGCCATATGGCTATTCTAGAGAAGTACTTATTATTCTTTATGTAATATTTTCAGCATTTTTATTGTTTTACCAAACAATGTTTTTCATTGTAGTAAAATGGGCCAGAAGAAATGGATTTAATTATAGAAATATTATTATAATTTCAAGTCCTGAAGGTACAGAAGAAATTACCCAATATTTAAAAGCTCATCCAGAATATGGTTACAATATAATTGGCAATTTTGATATGAATGAGTTTGATAATGATTCATTTCAAGTTGCATTAAGCAATTATTGTAATACACACGATATTCATGAAATATTCTATTCCTTATCAAATGTAAAGCAAGATTTGCTCACAAAATTGATGGATTTTACTGAAATTAATTTAATAAAAATAAGACTAATTGCAGATTTTAAAGGTTTTGCTTTTAAAGGCTTAGAAGTTGAAAATTATGGGAATATTCCTATTATAAAAGTACTAACAACTCCACTTGATGATTGGGAAAAACAAGTTTTTAAACGCAGTTTCGACTTTATATTTTCATTGCTAGTAATAATTTTTATTTTGAGTTGGTTATTGCCAATTTTGGCATTAATTATAAAATTAGATTCAAAAGGACCTGTGTTTTTTACACAATTAAGAACAGGTCGTGATAATAAAACTTTCTTGTGTTATAAGTTAAGATCAATGCACTTAAACAAAGATAGTGATACGCTACAAGCAACAAAAAACGATGTTAGAATTACAAAAGTTGGAAAGTTTTTCAGAGAAACTAGCTTAGATGAATTACCCCAGTTTTTCAATGTATTAATAGGAAACATGTCGGTGGTTGGCCCACGCCCGCACATGCTAAAACATACAGAAGATTTTACTGCTGAAATTAATAGTTTTATGCTTAGGCATCATATTAAACCAGGCATTACAGGCTTGGCACAACTTAAGGGTTACAGAGGCGAAATCAGTGACTTTAACTTACTTCGTAACCGCGTAAAATACGATTTAGATTATATAAAAAATTGGTCTTTTTGGCTCGATATTCAAATTATAATCAGAACCATAGGAACATTATTTCAAAACAACCAACTTTAAAATTTTCAAGAATAAAACGCATTCCCTTTTTGAAAATATAATATATTTAATCACTAAATATTTATCAAAATGGAAACTGAACGCTTCGCTCAATATCAAAAAGAATTTTAATAATATTTTGTAATTTATCATTCAAAATTCAACATTCAAAATTTAAC
>CAMCQX010000086.1 GCA_945876985.1 Chitinophaga pinensis | reverse complement strand
CCCACTTAGCCATTAGTTCCGTTAAATCTTTTTCTAACTCTTCTACGCTAATACCTTCTGCATTGGTTCTAATAATAACTCCAAAGTTAGGCTGTTTAATGGTTTGCATTAGCTTTTTAAGTCTATTGCGTTCATCGTGTTTTACTATTTTTTTAGAAATAGCAATGGCATTATCAAATGGAATTAGTACAATAAAACGGCCTGGTAAACTTATTTCGCTCGATAAACGAGGTCCTTTGTTTGATATTGGTTCTTTTACTACTTGAACAATTACTTGTTGAAAGCGGCTTAATAAAGTCCCAATTTTACCATGTTTTTCAATGTCTTTTTCCATTACATCGTTTTCAATTCCCGATGTATTTTTACCATTTCTAACTAACTTAATCCACTTTTGTAATGATTGAACTTGTGGTCCTAAGTCGTGATAATGTAGAAAAGCATCTTTTTCATGCCCAACGTCAATAAAGGCTGAGTTTAACCCAGTCATTATTTTGTTTACAGTTCCAAAGTAAATATCTCCAACCAAAAATGCATTGTCTGCTTTTTCATGATGGAGTTCTACTAGTTTTTTGTCACGCATCATGGCAATATGTACATTGCCAGTTTGGTCTGCGTTTATTATAATTTCGTTACTCACTATTTAAAGTTTCCCTTTTTTTATTTGTTATCAATTACGCAAGGTTGAGGTTTTTTCGTTAGTTAAATTGCAATTGATTGGGATGAGCTTATCCTAAAAAAAATTGGCGAAAGCCAAGTTTCAAATGTAAGATTTTCTAAAAATGCGTTTGTTTTTCGTGTTCGTTTAAAACAATAAAAACTTAACCAATGGAGTTAAATGACCAACTGGTTAAGTTTTTATGTTTTGAGTCAGAGTCGAAATGTATTGAAACTACTGACTGATAAGATTATAAAAACACAATTTAGCTGTTGCTAAATTATTTTTTCTTGTGTCTGTTTTTACGAAGCTGCTTTTTACGCTTATGCGTGGCTATCTTATGTCTTTTTCTTTTTTTACCGCTTGGCATAGTTTTTATTTTGTTTGTTTAAGATTATCAATTAATTTTTTTATTTCCTCTTTCGATTCTTGATTAGGAATCAAGTTCATACATGTTTCATAGGCAATAATAGCTTCTTTTTTCATATTTAAACTACTATATGTTTCACCTAAGTAAAAATATGCTTCACTATTTAATGGATCAAGTTTAGCTAATTTTTCAAAACGTATTCTTGCTTTATCCCATTGGCCACTTCTTCTGCTTAACATTCCTAATGTGTAATTTGCTTGCACATTATTTGAATCACGTTTAACCACATCTTTTAAAATTTGCACACCTTTCATAATATCCAAATCATTTTGCACATAACAAATTGCCATAGCATTCTTGGCTTCTAAGTTTTGTTCATTAATAGCTACAACTTTCTCAAAAGATGTAATTGCCATTTTGGATGAATAAATTTGTGCACCAGTATCTGATGTGTTAGCAGCAAAGTCATAAAACTTAAAACCTGCATTAAACCATGATCTTTCATCGTTTAGTTTTGTAGCTATGTCAAAAACATAACTCGCAGAAATTAAACCTAAATGTGCTTCGTCATACAAACGTGCCAACATTACATTAGCTTGATAATTTCCAGTGTCTGTTTTAATTAAACGCTCTAAACTATCAATTTTAAGCCTTAGAATTGGAGAAATTGTATCTCTAACTGAAATAAAATAATCATCATAGCTAAATGTTTTTGCCACTGCAGCATTTGAATCCGTTGTTTCAATTGGAGTATCGTTTCCAGCTGAACTAAAATTTAAATAAGCAAGCTCACTAGCTAAAAGTACTAGTGATATAACAATTATTTTAAATGATTTATTGGTTTGCATAATTTAAATAAAAAGTCGCAAACTAGTCTTCTTTCAATGCTAATTTTGCTTCTCTTTCACGCTTTGTAGCGTTTGCTTTTACGGCATCGCTTTTCTTAATTTTTTCAGTAAAACTCTTAGCTGGTTTGAAAGCAGGAATATAATGCTCATCAATTACCATTGCTGTGTTTTTTGAAATATTACGAGCAATTTTCTTAGCACGCTTTTTCAAAATGAAAGAACCAAAACCGCGGAAATACACGTTTTTACCTTCAATCATGTTATTACGAACTACTTTAAAAAACGACTCTACCGACTCTTGAACTTGAAGTTTGTCAATTCCTGTCTTTGTTGAAATCTCTGTGATAATTTCTGCTTTTGTCATGTTGTTGATTTATTGATTTTTATGATTTATTTATTTTAACGAGGGCTGCAAATGTATAAAATTGATTATTAATTTATTGAAAAAAATAATTTTTTTTTTCAATAACTAATTTTTTCAAGGTATTTATTTGAAAATAATCATGTTACAACTATTTTATTTTTCAATTTTATGCAAATAAAACATTTTTTTTAAACTTTTTGCAATTTTAAAATGTTATTTGCACAATACATTTTTACTTTTTTACAGCAATATTATTTCATGCACAAACAATTGCAATTTTGGTATCATAATCATAAACGAAATTTACCTTGGCGACATACCTTAAACCCTTATAATATATGGCTAAGTGAAATTATTTTACAACAAACCAGAGTAGAGCAAGGTTTACCATATTATTTAAAATTTACTGATAATTATAAAACTATAAAAGATTTTGCAAATGCTGATTTAAATGACATTTTAAAACTTTGGCAAGGTTTGGGTTATTATAGCAGGGCTAGAAACATGCATATTGCCGCTAAATATATTAGAGATAATTATAATGGAATATTCCCCAATAATTACAATGAATTAATTAAACTTCAAGGAATTGGTCCTTATACTGCCGCTGCCATTGCCTCTTTTGCTTTTAATCAAAGCAAAGCTGTTGTTGACGGAAATGTTTTTAGAGTAATTGCTCGTTTTGCTGGAATTTATACCGATATTAATTCAACAAATGGTAAGCATGAATTTTCAAAAATTGCTACTGAATTGCTCGACAAGAAAAATCCAGCCATTCATAATCAAGCCATGATGGAATTAGGAGCCATGGTTTGTAAACCTCAAAATCCCGATTGTATCAATTGCCCAATAAATAATAGTTGTTTTGCTTTTTCAAATAGTGAACAAAAGAATTTACCAGTTAAAATAAAAAAAGTTAAAGTAAAAACTAGGTATTTTAATTATTTTATTTTTGAAAACAATGGAAATACTTACTTGAACCAAAGAGGTGCAAACGATATTTGGCAAGGCCTTTTTGAATTCCCATTGATTGAAAAACCGCTTTTTACAAATGAAATGGAGGTTTTGAATGAATTGATTCAAAATAAATATTTTGATGATATATCTGATTTGAAAATTGTTTTTATGGAAAACTACAAACATATTTTAACACATCAAATTTTACAGGTTGGGTTTTGGAAAATAACAAGTAAAGCCAAACCTAAACTGTCTAATAATTTTAAAGAAATAAAAATTGATGAAATAAATAATTATGCAGTTCCAAAATTGCTTGAAAAATTGATTTCAAATGTTAAATTGCCACATCAAATATTTTAAAATTAACCTTAAAACTTAAAAATATGTCGTACAACAAAATTATTTTAATTGGAAACTTAGGAAGAGACCCTGAGTTAAGGAACTTAGACAATCAAAAAGTAGTAGCTAGTTTTTCATTAGCAACTAACGAAACTACTACCGATAAAAACGGTGAAAGAAGAACAGAAACAGAATGGTTTAACATAGAAATGTGGGACAATCAAGCAAAAATTGCTGAAAAATATTTAAAAAAAGGAAGTCAAGTTTATATTGAAGGTAAACTAAAAACTGAAACTTGGAAAGATAAAGAAGGTTTAGAAAAGTCAAGGTTAAAAGTAAGAGTTCAAAACTTTACATTGTTAGGCGGAAATCCTAATAAAACCAATGATGGAACAAATAATTCGAATACTCAAAATACTAACACAGTCAATGAGACCAATACGCAAACAAATGGTCAATCGAACAATGAAAGTTTGAGTGATGATTTACCATTTTAAAAAATTACCATACCTTTGAAAACCAAAAGCAGTGAATCATTACACTGCTTTTTTTATTTTATAATATTCAAAAATGCAAGCAAAAGAACTTAAAATAGCAGATTTTACCTACCATTTACCTGAAGAAAAAATTGCACAGCATCCTTTAAAAGATAGAGATAAAAGCAAATTATTGGTCTATAAAAATGGCGAAATAACAGCATCTGTTTTTAATAAATTACCAACTATTTTAAATGAAAATGATTGCTTAATATTTAATAATACCAAAGTAGTTCATGCACGTATATTGTTCCAAAAAGAAAGCGGTGCTAGAATTGAAATCATGTGCTTAGAACCTAGTATTCCTAACGATGCAGCTATTTGTTTTAAGGAAACCGAAACTTGCCAATGGATAGCTTTGGTGGGAAATAATAAAAAATGGAAAGAAGGGATTTTAACGAAGAATTTTGCAATAAATGGAACTGAAATTTCATTGGTTGCCGAAAGAATAAAACAGCATTTGGATTCTTATATTATTCAATTTAAATGGAATGGAGGATTTGCTTTTGCTGACGTTATTTATCATGCTGGCTTATTGCCATTACCTCCTTATATGAACCGCGATGCTGATACTGACGATGAAGTGAGGTATCAAACTGTTTACGCAGAATTTGAAGGTTCAGTAGCCGCTCCAACTGCAGGATTGCACTTTACAAAACAAGTATTTGAAAAATTGCATCAGAAAAAAATTACCACTGAATTTGTTACACTACATGTTGGCGCTGGAACTTTTAAACCAGTAAAAGCCGAAAATATGAGTGGTCATGAAATGCATGAGGAACATGTAATTATTGATAAAATATTGGTGCAAAATATTTGCAATTGCTTAGAGAAAAAGAATAGGATTATTACCGTTGGAACCACTTCGCTTAGAACCATTGAAAGTCTTTATTGGTTTGGTGTTTATCTAATTGCTAATAAAAATGATTGGAAGAATATTCATGAAATGCAAGTAAGTCAGTGGCAGCCTTATGAAAATGAAAACAATCAATTAAATGCTTTGCAAGTTTTAAAAGCTATTTTAGAATGGATGGATTTGAAAAAAATAAATCAAATTCATGGCACTACGCAAATTATGATTGCTCCGCCTTATCAATTTAAATTGGTAGATGCTTTGATTACAAATTTCCATCAGCCGGAAAGCACCTTAATACTGCTTGTTTCTGCATTCATTGGTGAAGATTGGAGCGATGTTTATTATTTTGCTTTGAACAATAACTTTAGGTTTTTAAGCTATGGCGATAGTTCCATTTTGTTTAGAAAGTAAAATGAATTATCCGTTTTAAATTTCCTTCAACATTCAACATTCGTTGTTCTTTATTTGATATTTTTATCTATCAACTGACAACCATCAACTACTCTTCCAATTCAAAAATCAGAATTGAATCATGTGATGCAAACTAATACGTTTCAAAAAAATTAGACAAATAGAAGAAATAAATAAATTTTAAAGTGATTGGTTTTTGATGAGCTATTACATTCGATACTCATAAAAAAAGCCATCCGAATTTCGAATGGCTTTTTTATAATTATTTTTTATAAAATTATTGAGCAACTTCTTCAGCTAACTCGGGGTCAACTAAAACGCGGCCACAGTTTTCGCAAACTATAATTTTCTTACGTAATTTAATATCGGCTTGGCGTTGAGGAGGAATTCCAGCAAAACATCCACCACAACTTTCACGCATAATTACAGCTACACCCATTCCGTTCTTCATACTAGTCCTAATTCTATTGTACGAAGTTACTAAACGATCATCAGCAACAACTACTGCTTTATCACGGTCTTTGTTTAATAAAGCTTCTTCTTTTTCAGTATCAGCAATGATACTTTCTAATTCGCCTTTTTTGTTTTTCAAATCTTGTTTACGACCTACTAATTCTAAATCTAATGCAGCAATACTGTTTTTCTTTTGCTCAGCATCCATGTTAGCATTCTTAATACGTTTGTCAGCAGCTTGTTGTTCCAAACCTTGAATTTCAATTTCTTTGTTCAAAGCATCGTATTCACGGTTATTTTTAACGCCTTCTAATTGTTTTTCGTATTTTTTTGCTAATGCTTTCGCATCAATAATGCGAGTTTTGTTTTGACTAATACTGTCTTCAATGGCTTTTATGTCGTTGGCCATATTAGCCAAACGAGTTTCCATTCCAGCTATATCGTCTTCTAAATCTGCAACTTCGTTAGGCAATTCACCTCTAATTGCTTGTAATTTGCTTATTTGTGTGTCAATAATTTGAAGCTTATATAATGCTTTCAATTTTTGTTCAATGCTTACTTCTTTAGCTAATGGCATATAGTTTAATAATAATAATTTACTGGGTTGGTATTTGTTTTACTTAAAAGGACGGCAAATGTAGGATTTTTTTTCATAATTAAATCAAACATAAGCTCTTTTGTGAATTTTTCGCTTTCAAAGTGTCCAATGTCAGCAATCATAAGGCTTTTCTCGGCATCAAAAAATTCATGATATTTAAAATCTGAGCTTATAAATGCGTCTGCTCCTTGATTAATTGCATTTTTTAGCAAAAATTGTCCTGCTCCACCGCAAAGTGCAACTTTTTTTATATTTTTTGAAAAAGCAGTGAATTTTATTACATTTAATTCCATTTTTTCTTTCAGCATTTTCAAAAAATCAGTTGGCGAAACTTCATTTTCTAATTCTCCAATCAAACCACTTCCAATGATATCATAAGTATTTTCAGTGGCTATTAACTCAAAGGCTACTTCTTCGTATGGATGCACTTCATGCAATCTTTGAATAATTTTATTTTGTAAATAAATGGGAAACATAGTTTCAAACCT
>CAMCQX010000085.1 GCA_945876985.1 Chitinophaga pinensis | reverse complement strand
GTTCAAATACAATAAATGATTGCTTAGTAAATGTAACCTAATGCAGAAATACACAATGGCAAAAATGGAAAGAATAATTAACCAAAAATTATCTAGGTAGTTTTTACTGAAAATTTCAACAGAAAACAGGTATTTATCAGAAATATCTTTGATATCGGAAAATCCTTTTAAAGGTTGCGGACTAATGATTCCATTGTCTAAAAAGGCTAAATCATCATTGAATTTATTATTTAAATATTGGTTCTTATAGTTATAACCTTCGTAAATATTATAAAAAACAATAAATTGAAAACTACCATTTATTTTACTGTAAGCCAAGTAAGAACCATTGTTATTTACAATAAAACTTATGCCGTCTTTAAATTTATTTCCAAACTTCTGTCCATTAATTAAATTACTTGTCCAGGTAAATAAAGTGTCGTTTTTAAATATTTGAATATAACAATTTTCTTTTTTTGCAATGTCGTTAATATTCAACCAGTTTTTTTCATAATTGGGAGTATCTTTTAATAGCTTTTGATAGGTTTTTACAAGAGAAAGCTCTTTATTTCTAATGGTTTCTTGTAAGCGTATATAGGTATCTTGCTGCTGCTTTGGTGTGTTTTTCAAAAATCGTTGTTCCGCCAAAAACGAAAGCTGTAATAACAGCATCGAAATCAGGAATTGAACAAAATATTTAAGTATTTTTTTATCTTTAAACACCAGCTTTTGATTTATGATTTTTGATTGATTGTAAAGACGTTGCATGCAATGTCTTTACTTTAAATAATATATTAATTATTCAAATTTATTGTTGTTCAAATAGTTATTTACATAGTCATTTACTGCATTTTCTACGTTTGTAAATTCTTTGTTATAACCAATTTTTCTAAGCTTTGCCATGTTAGCTTCAGTAAAATATTGATACTTCCCCCTTATATCTTCAGGAATGTCAATGTATTCAATGTTTGAAGGCAAATTCAAAGCTTTGAAAATTGCATTTACCAAATCATTCCAAGTTCTGGCTTGCCCAGTTCCTAAATTATAAATACCACTTTTTTTTCTGTTTTCTAATAAATATACACATACATCACATAAATCTTTTACATATATAAAATCGCGCATTTGTTCACCATTTGCATATTCAGCTTTATGCGATTTAAAAAGTTTTACTTTGCCTAATTCCTTAATTTGGTTGAATGAATGAAAAATAACAGATGCCATTCTACCTTTGTGGTATTCATTAGGGCCAAAAACATTGAAAAACTTTAGGCCAGCCCAAAAATATGGTTGTTTTTCTTGCTTTACCGCCCATTTATCAAAATCGTTTTTCGATTTACCATATGGATTCAATGGTGTTAATAAATCTAATTTGCTTTCATCGTCATCGTAACCGTGCTCACCATCGCCATAAGTAGCAGCGCTAGATGCATAAACCAAAGGAATTCCTTCTTTTACACAAATGTTCCATAGTGCAATGCTGAAATCGTAATTTAACATTTTAAATATGGCTTCATCAGTTTCAGTTGTATCAGTTCTTGCACCAATATGAAAAACAAACTGTACCTGATTGGCATTTACCTCTAACCAATCAAAAAAGTTTTTTCTTTCAATTTTGGAGGTATATTTTTTTTCAACTAAGTTTAAATTTCTATTTGGGCATGTATCAAAATCATCCACCAAAATCAAATCGTTGTAATTTAATTGGTTTAATTTTGCTACTAAACATGAGCCTATAAATCCTTCCGCACCTGTAATTACTATCATTAATATTTGTTTTTCTAATATTTAAAAAATTTAAATTCACCTTTTGTATTGCCCCAAACTTGTTTACCATCGCTGTCAAATCCTTGGGTTAGTATAAAAATAGCATTTGGCGAAATTGTTTCATTCCTACTTTCAAACTTCGCTCCATTTATACTACTTGGACAATCTGTATCGTGAGTTCTGCCATTATAAGTTTCATTTTTTTTAGTGAAAAACAATGCACAACCAGCTTTCAAAATTATATTTTTAGTTGTTAAGTTTAGAATATAATTATCAGTAGTTGAATTTTGGTTTATTTGAAACGATTTTTTTATAGTATAAATTTGTTTTACAACTACTGAATCGTTCATTTTAAAAACTCTAAATACAATCTTACTATTGTTTTTATTGTTATTTTCAAAGTTTGCTTGTTCTTCTAAAAACCAAAATTCATTTTTCTTATTTTGCCAAATGGGAGTGATTGTAAGTGACTTTTTATTAAACATTTTGTCATTTTTTGCTTGCAATGCATTAGAATAATTCCCTGATAAATTTTTGCACAATTCTTTTAAATCATATTTGCTTATTTTATTTTGTGCTTTGCAATGGTAAAATCCAACCATTAAAGATATTATCACTATTATTTTTTTGAATTCCATGGTCATGAATATAAAATATTTTGGCAAATAACCTTATTGAATTGATAAATTCAAATCAAATGTTTTTATTGTGCCATTCAATTTCATAAAAATTAATGAGAAATCAAACCATAAGTTGGCGTTATGTAAGTATAATTATAGGACTTTTGCTGCTATTAGCAGTGTATAAAATTGCTGCCGATTTATTTATAAACAATGTAAATAGTAGTGCTAACAAACCAATATATATTTACATCAAATCGAATAAAAGTTTAGACCGACTACTTTTTAATTTACAAAATGATAACATTTTAAAAAATGTACAATCGTTTGAAAGAATTGCAAAACTGATCAACTTAACCGATAATCTGAAAGCTGGCAGGTATAAAATTACAGAAGGAATGAGCAATATTGCTTTAATTAAACTGCTTAAATCAGGTAGACAAGAACCATTGAATTTAGTCATTAAATATGCAAGGCGAAAAGAAAATTTGGCTTTAACACTTTCTAATCAATTGGAGCTGGACAGCGCAGAGTTAATTAATTTAATGAACGATAGTTTAACTTTAAGCGCTGCTAAAATGGACAGTAATAATATTATTAGTTTATTTGTACCAAATACTTATAATATTTATTGGAATATTTCGGGTAAAAAGTTGGTGGAACGCATGCAAAAAGAATACAATATTTTTTGGAATAGCAACAGAACTACCAAAAGCATTTTATTGAAAATGTCGCCACAGGAAATTACTATTTTGGCTTCCATAGTAATGAGTGAAACCAGTAAACTCGATGAAATGCCAATCATTGCAAGAACATACATGAACCGAATGAAAATTGGAATGCCATTACAAGCTGATCCTACTGTTCTTTTTGCGTTAAATGACACCAGTATAAAACGTGTTTTAAGTATTCATACTGCTTTGCAATCGCCTTACAATACTTATATAAATATTGGATTGCCTCCAGGACCAATATGCTTGGCATCACCAACTGCTATTGACGCTGTATTGAATGCGCCAACAAATAATTATTTGTATTTTTGTGCCAAAGAAGACTTTAGCGGCTACCATAATTTTGCTCAAACTTTTACGCAACATCAAGTAAATGCGAGAAGGTATCAACATGAATTAAATAGGAGAGGACTTTAGGGATTTTGAAGTATGAATTTTGAATGATTTTTTTAAACTTATCAACTCAACAAGTCAATTATTTCATCAACATTTATCGTTTTGATAAAACTTTCTTCAGTAGTAATGATATTATCGGCCAATAATTTCTTTTTGTTTTGCAGTGCAATGATCTTTTCTTCAACAGTGTCTTTGGTAATGAATTTATAAATAAATACCGATTTGGTTTGTCCAATTCTGTGTGTTCTATCTACTGCCTGGCGTTCAATGGCTGGGTTCCACCAAGGATCAATTAAAAACACATAGTCGGCATTGGTTAAATTTAAACCCAATCCACCTGCTTTTAGTGAAATCAAAAAGAAGGGTAAATCTTCTTTAGTTTGAAAATTGGTAACCGCATTTTGCCTTTCAATATTGGTCATACTTCCATCTAAATAACTGTATGGATGTTTGTTGATATCAAAATTATTTCTGTAAATATCCAACTGTTTTACAAACTGCGAAAACATCAAAACTTTATGTCCTTCGGCTTTTGCTGTGTTGGCTCTGGCTATTACTTCATCAAATTTTCCACTACCAAACTCATAATCTTTATTGGCTAAAATAGGGTGGTTGGCTATTTGACGCAATCTTGTTAATCCCTTTAATAACGTGAAGTGCGTGCGACTCACACCAATTTCTGAAACCGATTTTAAAATCTCATTTCTGTAATATGATTTAGTAGTTTCATAAGCTTCTGCTTGCTCATCTGTCATTTGGCAATAAATAATTTGTTCTGTTTTTTCAGGTAAATCTTTTGCCACTTGATCTTTGGTTCTGCGTAAAACAAATGGTTTAATAATGGCTTTTAATTGTTGCATCTTAAACTCATCTTTCCCTTTTTCTATAGGCGTTACAAATCGTTCATTGAATGAATTTAAATTACCCAAAAGTCCAGGATTTACAAACGATAATTGACTCCAAAGTTCTTGAACACCGTTTTCAATTGGCGTTCCGGTTAACACTAATTTATAATTTGAACGCAGCAGTCTTACTGCTTTTGACGACTGAGAACCTGCATTTTTTATCGATTGACTTTCATCTAAAATGATATAATTAAATTGGTGTTGTTTTAAAATATCAATATCAACCCTGGCAGTGCCATATGTGGTAATAATTAAGTCGTAATTATTAAAATATTTAGTGTTTTTTATGCGTTGAGTGCCGGTATAAATGAGCACTTTTAAGTTTGGTGTAAACTTTTTTGCTTCGTTTTGCCAGTTAAAAACCAAGGAATTTGGAACAATGATTAAACTGGTTCGAATAAAATTTTGATTCAAACTGTTTGCTATCAATTCAGTATTTTGAACATTTTTTTCTGTGGATATAATTGGTAATATTTCTTGAACAAAACCACTGTTAAACAAATCAATTTGACCTGCAGCATCAGTAATAACTGCAGTTTTAACCAATGGTATTATATTATTTTCGCTTACTTTTATAAGTGTTTTTTCTGCTTTGCTTTGCAATTCATAAGCTTGAAACAATTCACGTTCTTTTTGAATCAATGCCAATGTTTGAATGGTTTTACCCAATCCCATATCATCGGCTAGGCAGCCGCCAAACTGATTTTCTTTTAAAAAATAAAACCAATCAAATCCAGCTTGCTGATAAGGACGAAGCGTACCGTTAAAGTTCAACGGAATTGGCGCCTCTTTTACTTGTCCGTAATTTTTAAGTCGTTCAATTTTATCACTTAATCGCAAGTATTTACCACCATTATTTACTATTTCATCCAATAAACCTATATGTTGTTTTTCAATTTTTATTTCATCTTCATTGGTGCTAAATTCTAGCAAACCACTCAAATCGCCAAACCATTCTAATGGAATAATAGCAATCATGCCATTGGGCAATATAAATTCTCTAATTCCTTTCAGTAAATAATTGCGCAAAGCAATAAAAGGAATTTTAAACTCACCAAATTGAACAACAGCTTGAATATCAAACCAATCTTTTTGCTCATTAATTTCCAATTTCATTTCGCGAGCGCCAATAAAATAGGAGTTTTTGTCTTGTTTTATTTCAATGCCTGTTTTTTTTAAATCGGCATGATGTTCATTGAGCCACTCTAAAAAATCAAACTTATTGGTACCTTCATCACTCAATGAAATATGGTTTGTAATGAGTTTTGACTTTTGGTTTTTTAAAGTAAAATAAGGACCATTGAATTGCTTTAAACCTATTTTTTGAATAGCCAAAAACTTTTCAGCTTCAAATGTTAAATCTCTTTTGGTTCGCGTAAAAGTATAATTTTCATTTTCTTTTTTTACTATCACCGAAATTTTGTTTAGCGTACCGTAATCAAACGATGCGCCATCGTAATTAAAGGAAAGTTTCAAAGCTATATCGTTTCCTATCACTTGCTGCATGGTTAATATTGCTTTGCCCTCAGGTTGTTTAGTATTTATTTCAAAACCTTCCGCAAAAACATTGTACTTTTCAATTAGTTGATAAACAAATTTGTTAAAATAAGTGTCCTCCGATGATTTATTGATTTGTATGAATCGCTTATTTAAAAACGGAAACAATTTTTTTCCATCTACGTCCTTCTCAAAATCAAATAAATCATTTCCTAAAAGCATCCAAGCAGGATTATAAGAAATGATTTCCGCATTTTTAAACATAAATTCTACGCGAACACCTTTGAATTTAATGGTTGGAAAATACCTTGTTCCTTCTGCATCACGTTTAAAATGAAACAAAACCGAAGCTTTTTCATTGGAAACATTAATTTTCATGGAAGTTGGATTATTGTCGTTTCCAGTTTTGAAAATAGCCTGTCCTTTGAGTAAATTAAGCGCTTTTATCATTCGCTCTTCTATAAAAGTCATTACTTTTTCTTCATAAGCCGATTCTTTTATTTTACTAATAAATTCGGCCGTTCGTATTTTCTTTTTGGTGTCGGTATGAAATTTTTTAAATAAATAATCGTCATCTAATTCATCTAATAAAGCAATAATTTCATAATCTTTTTCATTCAAGCATTTTGAAAAATAATCAGCAGTTTTGCTAAAAACACGCTGATGGGTAAGTGAGTATTTTCCCAAGCTATTTATTTGAACTATATGTGGTTCTAATATAAAGCCTAGGTGAGGATGGTTTACAAGTGTATAAACTAAAGCGAATGGTTGTGTATTAACTACAATCAATTATTGGTTTGGTTAAAGGGGGTAAAGGTAAGTGTTTTTGAGGTAAATGCCAATTTATTGATGGGGGTTCTTGAAGTTTTTTTGAATCTTTTTAGAACAATTAAATGTTTATTTTGAAAATAAATTTTTTAAAAAATAATGACAATCATATTTGACTTTCTAATTATTTTCAAACAAAAAACATAAGTTTGAAACCTTATCATGAAAACATACCAGCAA
>CAMCQX010000084.1 GCA_945876985.1 Chitinophaga pinensis | reverse complement strand
TTTTACTGTAATTCGTTAAATTCCGCAGCATTTTTAAGTTTATTTGAATGTCCGTTGTTACATGCGGGAATGCTTATCAAATCGAGTGTTTTAAAAGAATACATGTACGATGAAAATGAATCTTCCTCACATATTGAAGACTATGATTTATTTTCAAGATTAATCATTAACAAAATAAATTTATGGATAGATACCAGGGACAATCAAAGGTATATGTACCGAAGAAATCCAAATAGTGTATCAAGCAGAAATATTGATTTCCAAAGAGAAAATGCCATTCAAAAGTCAAAAGACAATTTGAAAAGTATTTTAAAATACAGCATTGATGATACCATTTTACGTGCCATTATTTTAAAAACTGAAATTAATTGGACTCCAACATTACTTAGTAATGCTGTTAAAGAATTGGAAAATATAAAGTTGAATTATTTTGAAAAATACAATAAAAGTATTTCAAAAAAAGACAAGAAAATTATTACTGAATGGACTTATTTACGCTTATTGAAAATAATTTCAACAGTGATCATCAAAGGGAATTTGGTAAGTAAAACAAAAGCATTTCAAGTATTATTCATGAATTCAAAAATGTTTTTAAGTAATAAAGTAATGCAAAATATTTTCAATAGATTTGTGTGGTTATTTAACCGAATTAGATACAATAATTAATTATACAGCATGCTGAAAGTAGCTATTTTATTACCATCATTAGCCCGAACAGGTCCCATTTTTGTGGCACACAAAATAGTAGAAAATTTAAAACATGAAGTAGATTTTACTGTTTTTTATTTAGATAAAATTGAACACCTGCCATTTGATTGTAAAACAGTAAAAATAAGTTTTTTTGAAAATATAAATTTCAGAGAATTTGATGTCATTCATTCGCATATGATGAGACCCGATTTGTATTTAATTTATCATCAAGCAAGTTTATACACCAAAACTGTAACTACTTTTCATCAATACATATTTCAAAATTTTAAATATACACACAACGCAGTCATTTCATTTATCATTAAAAAATTATGGCTATTTAGAATTTATAAATTAAACCATATTGTTTGTTTGAGTAAAGGAATGAAGGATTATTATAACAAGAAAAAATTCATCCCTCCATTTCAAATATTTATAATGGCGTAAATATTCCAACAATCAATAACGATATAAATAGTGATGATTTACAAAAAATACAAGCATTAAAAAGTAAATACATTGTACTTGGATCAATGGCAAAATATGATGCCAGAAAAGGATTAGAACAAATCATTAAAGTATTGGCCATTAATCCGAATTTAGCATTTGTATTGATTGGAGATGGAACAGAAAAGGAAAATTTATTGGAATTAGCCAAACAATTAAATGTAAGTGAGCGACTATTTTTTGCAGGATTTAGAAAACAATCAACTGACTATTTACCCTATTTTGATATTTACTTGGCACCATCAAGAAGTGAAGGAGTAAGTTTGGCATTACTAGAAGCTGTAGCATCTAAAACACCCGTTGTATGTTCCGATATTATTAGTTTTACTGAGCTTTTTGAAAAAGATGAATTATCATTTTTTGAATTAGACAATATTGAATCGTTGAACAATGCAATTGAATTTTCATTGGCAAATAGCAATGAATTAGTAAAAAAAGCATTTGGAAAGTACATGAATAATTTCACTGAAACATTCATGGCACAGAACTACTTAAAACTGTATCATCAACTAATTGATAAAAACATCTCAAATTAGACAATCCACAATTTTTGCCATTAAATTGCTTAAATAACTTTATTGATTATGAATAATTACACTATTTTTGATACAAAATTAATTCAATGTAAAATGAAACATTTACTAACCATATTTGCTGTACTATTTTTTATTATAAATATTGCAAAAGCACAAACAGTTAATAGTGAAATAAGAATAATTGGAGGCAAAAAATACTTAATTTATATTATAAAAGCAGGTGAAACATGGGCAAGTATTGCCGAAAAATCTGGTATAACTGAACGGTCATTAATTGATGCAAATGAACAAGCAAATGGAAGTTTAAAAAATGTGGTTACTTTAAAAGTTCCAATAAAAAAATCTACTAAAAATGTGTTAAATGAAAATACATTAAATGATACTGCTTCAAATAAAATTAATAAAGATATTAAACCAATTGAAGACAAAACGGTTTTGGCACTAACAAAAACTAAAGCAACAAAAACTAATAAAAGTAAAGCCGTAAAAAAATATTATTTGGGTAATCCATTAACAGAAAAAACAATAGTTTCAGAAGACAATGCAATACAAACAACTGATGGTTTAACCAAAGAATTAAATGCGAAAGTATTAAATGAATCAAATTCAAATGTAGGAAAAACTAAAGATGGTTTAACTCATATTGTTTTAATTGGTGAAACTATTGAATTTGTTGCTAAAAAATATAAAATTTCAATCAGTGATATTGCAAATTGGAATAATTTAACTCAAAAAAAAATAAGAGTAGGTCAAGAGTTAATAGTAAAATTTAATGGCGCTTATAAGCCTTATTTATTATCAAATTCAATGAGTACTGAATCTAATAAACAAATAAAGAATACTGATAAATTAGCCAGTATTAAATTTGTGGAAGAAAAAGGACTTTGTTTTCTAACTGAAGAAAATTTTATGGGAATAGCACATAAAAATGCACCTATTGGAACATTGTTACTTTTAACAAGTACCGAAAATTACAAGGAAATATATGTTAGGGTTACAAGCGTTTTAGTAAATTCAAATGTAGATGTAATTTTACAAATTGATAAACACACTGCGGAGGAATTGGCATTTAATAGTAGTCTTACTAATGTATTAATAAGTTATAGTAAATTTGAATAACTAAATATTTTTTATAGTAATTCCAACTAATTCTAAATCGTTAAAAAAATGAGGATACGACTTTGATACCACTGTTGTATCGTCAATTTTCAATTGATTAAACAGCATGGCAAGAGGCGCAAAAGCCATTGCCATTCTATGGTCGTTATAAGTATTAATAAGTATTGATTGGTTATAATCAATGTTATTAGTTTGCTTTATCATGATTTTATCATCCGAATTACTTACATCATATCCAAATTTATTCAATTCGGTTACAATTGCCAATAAGCGATTACTTTCTTTAATTTTCAAATTTTGCAAACCTGAAATAGTTGCATTTATATTTAAAGCAGCACATGCCACACATAAAGCTGGAGCAAGGTCTATTGCATTTATCAAGTCAAATTCGAGAAAATCTTCAGCAATTTTTTCTTTAAAAATTACTAAACCATCTGAGGTTTCTGTTGTGGAAACACCTAATTTTTCAAAAACTTTAAAAGTAATATGATCACCTTGAATGCTGGTTTTGGATAAGCCAATTAAATGGATGGAAAGTTCGGGATTTAAAGCTGCTATTAAATACCAAAATGCTGCACTACTCCAATCTTTTTCAATGGTGAAATCAGCAATAATCGGTTCATTTTGATAGGGTTTTATTGCTATTGAATTATCAGTTAATTTTACAGAAATCCCAAATTCATTCATGAGCAAAGCAGTCATTTTTATATAATCAAATGAGGCAATTTTACCTGTTAAATGAATGGTTATTCCATTTTCAACAAATGGAGCAATTAACATTAAAGCGGTAATGAATTGGCTACTTTCAGAAGCGTCAATGTTGATTGAATTTCCTCTTAGTTTTTTTCCTACAATTTTTAAAGGTGGGTAATTTTCATTTACTAAATAACTGATTTCCGCCCCTAAATTGATCAATGCATTAACCAATCCTTTTATAGGTCTTTGTTTCATTCTTTCGCTGCATAACAAACTTGTATTTTTGTTTGCTTTACAAGCAAAATATGCGGTTAAAAAACGCATACAAGTACCGGCATTATCTAAATTTACTTCATGGTTTTCATTCGATAAAACCGAAAGCATTAATTGCGTATCATCGGCCAATGAAAGTTGGTTTAAAACTATTTTATTATTCAATAAAGCATTTAAAATTAAAGCCCTATTACTGATACTTTTGGAAGCAGGTAAATGAATGGTTACCTTTTTAAAATTATTTTTTGTGTAAAATAAAGCGTTCATCGTTTAGCTTTTTGTCGGCACAAAATTTTTATAAAATTCCAATGATTCAATAATTAAGTCAATGCTACAATAACAATCAATTTTTGCCTTACCAATTTTTTTAAGTAAAGTAAAATTAATTTCAGAATTGATATTCTTCTTATCATTATGCATTATTTTTAAAAGCTCTTTATTATTCCAATTAGAAATATATTTATCAAAATTTTTAAAAACAAATTTAACAATTAGGTCAAATTCTTCTTTACTTAACTTATGGCTTTTATGGGATAAATAAGATTCACAAATAATTCCAATGGCTACTGCTTCTCCATGTTTCAAAGGTTCTGTATCGTTCATTAAACTAAAAGTTTCTACGGCATGTCCAACGGTGTGACCAAAGTTGAGCATTTTTCTCAAATCCTTTTCAAACGGATCTTTATTTACAATTTTTACTTTTATTTTAGCTGATTTTTCAATCCACTTTTCTAGTTGTTCAGTATCTATTTGATTGGTAGCAATAATTTTATGGAAAAGCTTATCATCATTAATTAACGCATGTTTGATCATTTCTGCTAAACCATTTCTTTTTTCATTATTGGGAAGGGACTTCAAAAATTCTGGGTATATAAATATTTGTTCAGGATGTTGAAATACGCCAATTATATTCTTGTAGTTATTTAAATCAATTCCCTGCTTCCCTCCTATTGATGCGTCAACCATTGATAAAAGTGTGGTTGGGATATTTATAAAATCAATTCCTCTTTTAAAAGTTGCAGCGCAAAAACCACCAATATCGCTTAATGTTCCACCACCTAAATTAAGTAATACAGCGTTTCTATTGGCAGAATGTTGCTGTAAATTATCCCAAATAATATTGGCAGTTTGTAAATTTTTATAAATTTCACCACTTGAAATTTTTATCAATGTAAAATTTTCTAAATATGGCTTTAGCAAAGGCAAGCAATGTTTTTCAGTATTTTCGTCTACTAAAACAAAAACATTGCTATATGCCTTATTTATAATTGTTTGAGCCAAATGGTTTAACACATTTTCTCCAAAAAAAACTTTATAACTTTTATCGTAAATAACTTTCATCAATATCACAAAAACAATGTTGGTAATAACTTATTATTGCGCTGCTAAATTAAACAATATATTAGAAGCATTATTATGACAAATAAAATATTAAAACTCGACTTTTCAAATACTGAAATTGCTTTTAAAGCAAAAACAAATTCAGAATTACGCAATTCTTATTTTCTATTTAAAGCAATAGGAATAAATTGGTTAGTTAAAATGGGAACTCCTTTAATAGAAACTGCTTTTGCCTTACATTTGCCCATAAAATCATTAATTAAGCATACTGTTTACCAGCAATTTGTTGGTGGGGAAAATATTACTGAATGTGAAAAAGCAATTGATACGCTTGACAAATACCATATTGGTACCATTTTAGATTATTCAGTAGAAGGAAAAGAAGCGGAGTCAGATTTTGAAAATACTTGCAACGAAACCATTGATACCATTCATAAAGCAAAAGGAAACAGTAAAATTCCTTTTTGTGTATTTAAAGTTACTGGTTTAGCACGTTTAGCATTGCTTGAAAAAATAAACAGTAATATCACTTTAAGCGAAAATGAAATAATAGAATTTGAAAAAGTAAAAGCCAGGATTGAAAAAATTTGTAATACTGCTTTTGAAAATAATGTTAAAATATTTATTGATGCCGAAGAAACTTGGATTCAAAATCCTATTGATCAAATGGCAACTGAAATGATGGTAAAATTCAATAAAAACGAAGCCATTGTTTATAACACCATTCAACTTTATCGTCATGATAGATTATCGTTTTTAAAGGATAGTTTTAACCATGCAGTTGCTAACAATTACTTCTTAGGAATAAAACTGGTAAGAGGAGCTTATATGGAAAAAGAAAGAGCAAGAGCTGCTGAATTAAACTATACCGATCCTATTCAAAAGAGTAAAGAAAATACCGATATAGATTATGACCATGCATTGGGATTTTGTTTAGAAAATATCAATAGAATTAGTATTTGCGCTGGCACACATAATGAAAAAAGTAGCATTACTTTAGCACAAATGATGCTTGATAACAACATTGAAATAAATGACAAAAGAATTTACTTTAGTCAATTATATGGCATGAGCGATAACTTAAGTTATAACATGGCAAATGCTGGTTATAATGTTGCCAAATATTTGCCTTACGGTCCGGTGAAAGATGTAATGCCCTACTTATTTAGACGTGCTGCAGAGAACACCAGTGTAAAAGGACAAACTGGAAGAGAATTGAATTTAATTTTAAAAGAAAAAGCAAGAAGAGCTTTATAATCTTTAAATCGAAAAAAAATCAATCATAAAACTGAAAATAATTCGTTTAATTGCTAAACTATGAAATATATAATTTTTATAATATGTTTAGTGTGTTTAACCAATACAACTAAAGCACAAAAATTAGATTCACTTACACGTGATACCTTAATGGATGCTGAAATTAGGTTGAATGGTTTGGCACAAAAAATGGTTACTAGTTTAGATGAAATGACTAGGATAAGCAGTGGTAAAAACTTTATTAGAACCCTTGCTAGAACTTTAAAAACCAATAACTCCTATTTCTATAATTTTGATTCTTTAAAAAATATTTCCATCATTGTTTCACCTGATGATTATTTTAGAATAATGACTTGGAACGTGGCAAGCGATGATGAACATTTCAGGAATTTTGGGGTTATTCAAATGAATCCCAATAAAATAAAGCGAGAAAAAAAGGTGTATAACATGCCTGATTTTTTTCCTTTAATTGATAGAAGTGATAGCATTGAAAATGTGTTTTATGCCGAAACAGATGCCGATCATTGGTTTGGTGCTATTTATTATAAAATCATAAAAACTCAAACTCAAAAAGGTACTTATTATACCTTATTAGGTTGGGATGGAGC
>CAMCQX010000083.1 GCA_945876985.1 Chitinophaga pinensis | reverse complement strand
AAAACAATGGTTGGATCTTCAACTCCAGCGGTTTTTTCTTTTAAAACTTGCTCTAAATTGGTGGGGTCTATGAGTTCTCTTTCAAAATAATATTCTTTGTTTTCTTTCACCGAAAGTGCGTATTGTTTTTTGTTTAAAGTTTGACTTTTATCTGCCTTAGGCAATAAAACTTTTATAACATTTGGATTAGCAATGGTTGAAATAATTAAAAAGAATAGCAAAAGAAAAAACATAATGTCGTTAAGCGATGAAGTAGCAACTTCAGCTTCAAATCGTTTTTTTCTGCGTAATTTCATGCTGTTTATTTTGTTAAATTAGCTTTCTAAAATATCAATAAAATCAACAGCGGTGCGTTCCAATTTAGTATTAAACTTGTCAATCATACTATTTAAAAAATGGTAACCTGTGTAAGCCACTACACCTACTATTAAACCAGAACCAGATGTGATCATTTTTTCGTATAAACCACCAGCTATTAAACCAATGCTAATATTGTCGCTTACCGCAATGTTGTAAAATATTTTAATGATACCTGCAATGGTTCCAATAAAGCCTAACATGGGCGCTATACCTGCAATAATTCCTAACCAATTTAAGTTTTTTTCTAATGCGCTAGTTTCTAAACTTGCCATACTTTCTATGCTGCTTTCAATGTCGTTTATTGGTTTTCCAATGCGCATAATTCCTTTTTCAATTACTCTGCTAATTGGAGAGTTTACACGTTGACAAAAAGCACGAGCAGCTTTCAAATCGCCTTTGGCCAAAAGGTCTTTCACATTATTCATAAAATTAACCTCTAATTTTGAAGCATTTCTAATATAAATAAAACGTTCAATAATTAAGTAAATAGTTACTAATGATAACAATCCAATTGGAATCATTACCACTCCACCTTTAAAAATTAATTCTAAAAAGTTTAACCCTTCTTGTGTGTTTTCCATTGCTAAAAAAATTTATTATTTAAGTAACGAAAGTAACTGGTGTTTGTGTTTATTGAATGGGCATTTATAAACACATTGTTTCATTTTTAGCGTGTTATTCTAAAAAACTATTCAGCTGAATGGCAATTTAGAAAAATGCCTTAATTAGGCACTTTATTGCCTTGTTTGCAATGCCTCAATTTAAAATAAATATTTAACTGCTTAATAATTAGTATAGTTAAAATCTTTGCTTTTAAGTACTCAAAACATATATTTGCGCTCCTTTGTGAATTTAATAAGCAGCAACGATTCAAAAGGAAAATTTATTTTGCTTAATTAACTAAGCAATATATTTTTACAAAAAGAAATAACAAAAGAATACATATAACAAAATGAAAATTAAAGGAGCAGTTAAGTTTTTTACCATTGCCTTAGTGATAGTTAGTTTATTCCATCTATCATTTTCGTTGGTAACCTACCGAGTAGAGCAAAAAGCAAAAGCATTTGCTAATGGTGATTTAGAAAAAGAAAGATCGTACATTGATTCAATTGGACGTGAAGTGGTGTACAATGTAGGTATAAAAAAATATACTTATTTACAGTGCAAAGCGCATGAATTAAACCTTGGATTAGATTTACAAGGTGGTATGAACGTAACTTTAGAGTTAAGTCAAGATGAGTTAGTAAGAGGATTAGCCAATAACAATCCTGATGCAAACTTTAACAAAGCAGTGAATAACGCTTCTGAAGCACATAAAACAAGTCAAAAAGAATTTATTGTTTTGTTTGGTGAAGAATATGCTAAAATAGATCCTAATGGAAAATTAGCAGCTATTTTTGCTAACCCAACTAACAGAGATAAAGTAAAATTAACTTCAACAAACGCTGAAGTTTTACAGTATTTAAAAGTAGAAACTGAATTAGCCATTGAGCGTTCGTTTAAAGTTTTACGTACTCGTATTGATAAATTTGGGGTAACTCAACCAAATATTCAAAAACAAGAAGGAACTGGCCGAGTAGTGATTGAACTACCAGGTGTAGATAATCCTGCTCGTGTGCGTAAGTTATTACAAGGAACTGCTAAGTTAGAGTTTTATCAAACTTATGACAACACCGTTGCTTATGGTTTTTTACAAAAAGCAAATGATGTTTTAAAAACATTAACTATTGCAGAAACTGCAGCTACAACTGATACTACTAAAGCTGAAACAAATGCATTAGCAGATATTGGAGGTACAAAAGCTAAACCTGATAGCACTACAAAAGCTAAAAAAGATACTGCTGCTAATAAGCAAATGACTCCTGAGCAATTCCAAAAAGAAAATCCTTTATTGGGAATTATTATGCCTGTAGTTGACGAAAAAGGTCAATTAATGCCTAGTGGTTCTTGGTGTGGTACTGCTGTAATTAGAGATACTGCTAAAATAAATGCAATGCTTGCTCGCCCTGAAGTAAGACGTGAAATTCCTACTGATGTAAAATTTGCTTGGGAATATAAAGGTGTTGGCGATAATGGTGGTGCGGTACGTTTACATGCTTTAAAAACTGAACGTAATGGCGAAGCTGCTATGAGTGGCGAACGCGTTATTCAAGCTAATAGAGATATTTCACAATTAAGTGGACAAGTAGAAGTAAACATGACCATGGACGGTCAAGGAACTACTGAATGGAAAAATTTAACAAAACAAAATATTGGTCATTCAATATCTATTGTGCTTGATAATTTAGTTTATTCTTCACCTAATGTACAAAACGAAATTCCTAACGGACGTTCTGTAATTAATGGTGGATTTACTGAAGAAGAAGCACTGGATTTATCAAACGTTTTAAAAAGTGGTAAATTACCTGCTACCACTCGTATAGTTGAAGAAGCAGTAGTTGGACCAAGTTTGGGTGCTGAAGCAATTAGCCAAGGTTTATGGAGTATGATTATTGCTACCATCGTAATTTTAATATTCATGGTTTTATATTATAGTAACTCAGGTTATGTAGCCGATATTGCTGTACTATTAAACGTGTTTTTCATTATTGGTGTATTGGCCTCAATGGGTGCTGCATTAACACTTCCTGGTATTGCTGGTATCGTACTAACCATTGGTATGGCGGTAGATGCAAACGTGCTAATTAACGAACGTGTGAAAGACGAATTATTAGGTGCTAGAAGTTTAAAAAATGCCATTGCTGATGGATACCAACATGCAAGTTCATCTATTATAGATTCAAACTTAACCACTTTATTAGCTGGATTTGTAATGTATATTTTTGGTACAGGCCCAGTTCAAGGATTTGCTATTACTTTAATCATTGGTATTTTGTCATCAATGTTTACTGCTGTATTATTTACCCGTGTAGTTACTGAATGGTGGATTGAAAAAGGACATGAAATAAAATATGCAACTGCTAAAACCATGAATGCATTTAAAAACATTCATTTTGATTGGGTTGGAAATAGAAAGAAATTTTATATGTTCTCAGGTGTAATTATAGCTTGTGGAATTGTGTCAATGTTTACTAAAGGATTTACTTTAGGCGTTGATTTTAAAGGTGGTTACACCTATGTAATCCAGTTCAGCAAGCCTGTAGAATCTATGCAAGTTCGTGAGGCTTTGAAAGGCGCTTTTGGTGATGCACCTGAAGTAAAATCATTTGGAACTGACAACAAATTAAAAATTACTACTACTTATAAAATTGAAGACGTTTCTGCAACTGTAGCTGACGAAGTTCAAGCAAAATTAATGGAAGGCTTAAGCAAAGTAGATGATAAAACTACTATTTTAAGTTCGGCTAAAGTAGGACCAACCATTGCAAACGATATAAAAACCGGTTCATTCTGGGCCGTTATTATTTCAATGCTTGGAATTGGATTATACATTTTGGTGCGTTTCCGTAAATGGCAATATACTTTAGGAGCTATCATCGCTTTAGCGCATGACGTAATGATGATGTTAAGTTTCTATTCTATTTTTGATGGCTTATTGCCGTTTACTATGGAAGTAGATCAAGCATTTATTGCGGCTATATTAACCATCATTGGTTTCTCAATTAATGATACCGTGGTTGTATTCGATCGTATTCGTGAGTTTTTAAATATTCACAAACGCGATGAAGATACACATTCAATTATTAACAACGCTTTGAATAATACTTTAAACCGTACCATCATTACTTCTTTAACTGTATTTATGGTGGCATTGGTGTTATTTATATTCGGTGGTGAAGTAATTAGAGGATTTACTTTTGCATTATTGGTTGGTATCGTATTTGGTACTTATTCATCTATTGCTATTGCAACTCCTATTGTTGTAGATTTTGATAGAAAAAAAGCTAAATAAATAGTTGTCAGTTGATAGTTGTCAGTTGATAGCTATTTACAAAAATTTTAAAAACCTCCAACAATTTCTTGTTGGAGGTTTTTTTATGCATTAATTTCAATTATAGAATAAAGTTTATGCCTTTTAAATAAAATAGTTTTTATTGATTGTTTTAACTTATAAATTGCCTTTTTTATTGAAATAAATATTTAAATAAATATTGGAAAAACTAAAGGAAATATATCAAACACTGAGTAAAAATAAACTGCGAACTACCCTCACTGCTTTTGGCGTGTTTTGGGGGATTTTTATGCTAATTATTATGTTGGGTTCTGGACACGGATTGGAAAATGGTGTGACGGAATCGTTTGGTGGAACTGCAAAAAATGCAGTTTATATGTGGACTCAAAATACTTCCATTGCTTATAAAGGTTTGCCTCGAGGACGTAGTTTTGATTTTAAAATAGAAGACATTCAAGCCATCAAAGACAATGTGCCAGAATTAGCAGTAATAGCCCCTGCCGCGCAATTAGGTGGTTACAGAGGCGAAAACAATGTGAATCGTGGGAAGTTTACTGGCGCATTTACTGTTCGTGGCGATTTTCCAGAAACAAAATTAATTCAAACTTTTAAAATTATTGAAGGCCGTTTTTTAAATGAATTAGACATCAAAGAACGCAGAAAAGTTTGTGTCATTGCACCAAGAGTTGCTGAAATATTATTTCCAAAAAACGAAGCTCCAATTAACAAATACATTCAGGTAAACGGAATATATTTTAAAGTAATAGGCACCCTAAAAGCCGATAACAGTGGCGATGATGTGCAAGAAAAAATGCAAACCATTTATATTCCATTTACCACTTTCCAAAATGCATTTAATTTTGGTGGAAAAATTGGTTGGTTTACTTTAACTGCTAAGCCTGCTTATTCCGCTTCTATGGTAGAAGAAAAGATCAAGGTTTTAATGAAAAACAGGCACAGCATTTCGCCTGACGATGACAGAGCAATTGGCACTTGGAACAGTGAAAAAGAATTTAAAAAACTAATGGGTTTGTTTCGTGGAATTGAAGTTTTAGTTTGGATTGTGGGCATTGGAACTTTATTAGCTGGCGTTATTGGTGTAAGCAATATTATGCTCATCATAGTAAAAGAACGAACCAAAGAAATTGGTGTGCGAAGAGCCATTGGCGCTTCACCATTAAATATTATGAGTCAAGTAATTTGGGAAAGTATTATACTCACTTCCATTGCTGGTTATATTGGTTTGGTTTGTGGTGTTTTTACATTAGAAGCAGTAAACATAGCGCTTAAAGGACAAGAAACTGGCATGTTCCAAAACCCAAGTGTTGATATTATTATTGCGCTAAAAGCGCTCATTATTTTAGTAATTTCTGGTGCATTAGCCGGCATTATTCCCGCCCAAAAAGCAGTTAACATTAGCCCTGTAGAAGCATTAAGAAACGAGTAAATATGCTATTTGGCGCGTCTGAAAAAACTAAAACAATGTTATAGCCGTGACAAGTTTTAAAAACCGTGGTGTAACTAGAAATATTGCAAAACGGCATATATTTCTTGAGTATTGATGGTATGAACAAACAAATTATAAAAATTATTAAGGAATAATTTCATACTTCATCATTTATAATTCATACTTTCCAGATGTGTCGGGACTTCATACTTTATAATTCCAATTTATCATTTACTTTCGCGGCTTACAATCAATAAAAATATATGAAAGTTGCAGTAGTAGGTGCTACCGGTTTAGTAGGTTCAGTAATGTTAAAGGTTTTGGAAGAAAAAAACTTTCCAATTACCGAGTTTATTCCCGTTGCTTCCGACAAGTCGGCAGGCAAAAAAATAAGCTTTAAAGGAACTGAATATACTTTGCATACCATGCAACAAGCCATTGATAAAAAACCTCAAGTGGCATTGTTTTCTGCAGGCGGAAGCGTTTCATTGGAATGGGCTCCTAAGTTTGCTGAAGTAGGTTGTTATGTAATCGATAATTCATCGGCTTGGCGAATGGATGAAACCAAAAAATTAGTGGTTCCTGAGGTAAATGCAAAGGTGTTAACTGCCAACGATAAAATCATTGCCAATCCAAATTGTTCTACCATTCAAATGGTTTTGGTATTGCAGCCGCTGCACCAAAAATATAAAATAAAACGGGTGGTGGTTTCTACTTATCAATCTGTTACAGGAACTGGCGTAAAGGCCGTTCAGCAAATGGAAAATGAACGAAATGGAATTGCTGGCGAAATGGCTTATAAATACCAAATTGATAAAAATGCCATTCCACAAATTGATGTTTTTTTGGAAAACGGTTATACCAAAGAAGAAATGAAAATGGTGTTGGAAACCAAAAAAATTATGGGCGATGATTCCATTAAAGTTACGGCTACTTGTGTAAGAATTCCTACTACTGGTGGACATTCAGAAAGTGTAAACATTGAATTTGAAAACGATTTTGATTTACAAGAAGTATGTTCACTTTTAACCAATACCAGCGGAATAATTTTAAAAGATGATGTGGCTAATTTTGAATATCCAATGCCGTTATTTGCCGATGGAAAAGATGAGGTTTTTGTGGGAAGAATCAGGCGTGATGAAAGCCAAGCAAATTCGTTAAACTTATGGATTGTAGCCGATAATTTGCGCAAAGGCGCTGCCACCAATACCGTTCAAATAGCTGAATATTTATTGGAAAAAGGATTGATTGGTTGATAAGTTGATTGGTTCAGTTTGATTTTATAATATTATTCTGATACCTATTTCGCAATTTGGCATTCCGCATTTCGCATTTTTTCCTTACTTCACT
>CAMCQX010000082.1 GCA_945876985.1 Chitinophaga pinensis | reverse complement strand
ACTGCTAATTGATCGTCTTCCACGTGTTCAACTACATCGAAAGCACAAACCAAATCAAAAGTATTTTCAGCAAATTGTAAATCTAAAATAGTTCCTTGTTCAATGTCAATTTGCAATTTTTCCTTTACAAAATTGAAACAAACCTCATCATATTCAATGGATTTTACTTTCCCGAATTTTTCAAGCATTTGAGAAGTTGCGCCAGTAGCCACACCAATATTCAAAATATTTAAATCAATTTTATTTGGAAACATGATTTGAATTTGACTTTTCAAAATTTCTAGACGAGCTGTAAACCACCAATTACTGCGCTCTAAATGGTAATATTCTTTATAGTATTCTGGGGTCATGGTTGTTTAAATCAATTTACTAATTTATTATCGCATGTTAAACATTACATCTTAAAAATGAAAATGAAAAAATCAACATTTTTTAGTAAACCTTATCATTGGTTATTATTTTTACTAATAATTGCATTCATTTTATTGAAATTAGAAGCCCTGTCGCTTCCATTTTTTTGGGATGAAGCATGGTCGTATTTACCTGCAATAAGAGAAATGGCAGAAAAAGGACCCAGTTTATTGCCAGGTAGTATTGATACCGAATTATACCGAGGTCATCCATTGGTTTTTTATTTCCTTTCTTCGTTATGGATAAAAACTTTTGGCTATAGTTTACCCGTTGCTCATTTGTTTCCATTATTCGTTTCTATTATACTTTTAGTAAGTGTTTACTTTATTGCTTATAGTTGGACAGATTCATTTTTTGCTGCATTTTTAGCAGCTTTATTGTTATTTATTCAACCAATATTTTTAGCACAAAGCACATTTTTGCTGAGTGAAATATGGTTGGGTTTATTGTTTCTTTGGTCATTTTGGTTTTACTTTAAACGCCATTGGATTGGATTTGGAATTACAGTGGTTACAGCACTTTTAAGTAAGGAAAGCGCCTATTGTTTAATTCCAGCTTTTGTTATTATATCAGGAGTAGAATGGTATTTAAAAAGGGTAAATAAAAAAGAATTTTTAATTCATATAACAATTATTTCATGCTTGTTTTTAGCTGGATTTAGTTTTTTTATACTTCAAAAAATAAAATTTGGTTGGTTGTTTTTTCCGCTCCATACCAGCATGATTGATTTTGAAGCGTTTGGTAGTAAAATGGAAGGTTCATTTTTAGTTTTATTTCTTGCTCAAGGTAGAAATATTGTATTCTTAATTACATTTATCATTGCTATTGTTTCAATATTTTTTCTGAAAAACAAATTGTCGATTGAAGAAAAAATCATTCTTATTTCAGTTCTTATTTTTACAGTTGGATTTATGTTTTTTGCAGCCATTAATTTTTTCTCTGCTCGTTATTTATTTGGTTGCATTCCTTTGTTAATGATAGGTTGTACATTGGTTTTGAATAATTTTTCTAAAAAATATTATTCAAGTATTATCATCACTTTTTTTGTGGTTTTAGGAACAATCAACATTTATAAAAGCATAGAAAATAAAACGATTAACGATGTAGAATTAAGTTATACAAAACTGCTTAATGTTCAAGTACAGATGGTTGATTATTTAGAAAAATCAGATTATAATGAACAAATTTATGCTCCCTTTTTAATGTTTTATAATTTGAATACAACTTATGCTGGATTTATAAAATCTAAAAAATTCCAATTAACACAAAATGTTTTGGACACAAACAATGTTTATTTTATCAATGTTTCCAACGAAAATTTGAACGAATTAGACAGTTTATTGGTAAATAAAAAAGTGGTTCTTTTGAAAAATTTTGAAGAAAAAAATGCTTTTATAGAATTATATAAGAAACAAGGAAATTAGTTAAAATATTTTTTAATAAAAACCTTAAGTATTTTTATCAATTTCATTTATACTTCCCAGCATAACAATTGATAAAACTAGATTAGTCCAAAACAAATAAGAATAAGACACTAAAGAAAAACTTAAAATTACGGTGATTATAATTTTCAAACTAGCCAAATGCCAATTGCCTATTTGGTATTTATTTTTGTTCTTTATAAAGTAAATAATTAAAAATAAAATGGTCATTAAACAACTTGAAAGCATGATTATTTTAAAAACATGTATTTTATGTTCTAAGCTACCGTTTAAAAAACTATAACCCCACGATGCAAATCCCAATCCTTGAAACAATTGGTGTGGCCTGTCAGTTGCTTGTTGCCAACTTTGTCCGTCCCACTCGCCTAAAGCCGCTAAATCGTAAGATGCTGCACCTTTAAAAAATATGCCGCAATCTTTCATCAAAAAAGGTATAATGTAAAAAACCGAAACTAAAATTACCACTGTTACCATTTGTTTAAGCAATTGTTTTTTATTTAAATAAAACTCAATGACCAAAGCAATGGGGATGTAAAAAACTACAATATATCTTGAAAGTAAAGTCAGTGTTAAGCCTAAAGACTTTCCAATAACATTATTTTTTAATAAAAACATGGCCAATAAAAAATAATAAGAAGCTATTAATAACTCAACGGTATGAGCAAAATTACCTGGTTGGTTATAAAACAACAGTAATAAAAACAAAAAAGGTAAACTAGCTTTAAACCAATATTCTTTTTGACTTTTAGCACTAATAAAATGAAATAAGTAAATATATACTGAAATAAAAAAAACTGCTAAAACAACCCAACGATGATCAAATTGAAAAAAATATGAAATAACAAATGGCAACCAATGAAAGGTTAAATAATTAGGTGTCCAATTTCCATAACCCATGCCGGGAGCTATATTGTAAACAAATTCACCATTAAACAAACGTTTTAAATATAAATCATTTATATAAGGAATAATATCAGAGGTTTTTATATCTATAGGACTTTTTAAAATTATTTGATTAGCCCAAACACTGAATAAAATTATTGCGGAAGCAAATAAAATATAGCTCCATTTTTTTGAATGGTATGAATTAAAATTTACATCAACATTGATAAAAGTTTTTAAATAATTAAGGGATATCAAAAAACAAACAGCAATATATAATATAGGAGAAATAATAAACTCTAATTTATTTCCTAAATAAAAGAAAATAAAAAACTCGAGTAGTACTAGTAAATGTATTTTATATTTAAAAAATAAATTTGATCTCATTTATTACTTCTCCTCTGTACTTTCTATGATTCCATTTTCATCAATGATGATGCTATCGTTTACAATGGAATCATTTTTAAAAATAAATGTTTTAGCCGCGCCTGTAATGTTAATTTTATAATTTAATCCAATGGTATCTTCAGGAAAAATTAGGCTCCGATTCACCATTTTATTTGCAATAAACTTAAACGATTTTTCCATGTAAGGACGAATGGTGCCATCTTTTTCAAATTTATACATAAAACCTTTTGGACTAGGAACTATGCTAGCCAAATACAATGCTTCGTTTAAGTTTAATTCACTTGCCGATTTTTGGAAATAAAAACGCGATGCTTCACCTATTCCATATACATTTGGTCCCCATTCTATCAAATTTAAATACACTTCAAACATGCGTTCTTTTGAAACGATGTAATTGTTTTCAAGTATGTAAACCAACAAGATTTCTTCCAACTTTCTAGCCATTGTTTTTTCTCTTGTCAGGAAAACATTTTTTATCAATTGCATGCTAATGGTGCTTGCTCCACGCGCAAATTTACCTGTTCTTATATTCTTGGCTATTGATTGGCGAAATGCTTCATTTACAAATCCTCGGTGGTACATAAATGAAGGATCCTCCGTTGTTAAAATGGCATTTTTTACAAATGGAGAAATCATTTCATAGCTTGTGAAATTTGGATTTTCAGCACCTACAATAAATGATCGCATTGCCCTTCCTTTTTCATAAGGTGTATGCATAAAACTATCATTTAGTTTTGATAAGTTGGCAGCACCATAACGACTAATTCGTAAATTATCTTTATCAATTTTACTTTCAAAAACCATTTCATCAGGTTTATGTATATCTAATTTAAAATCTAATCTGTATGTAAAACTACCAGTAGCCTCCATTCCTTGAATATGACTAAACAAAGCAGCTGGCAAGGAATTAATAAAATCTTGCGCAGGTGTTTTATCCGTTTGAATACTCATGGTAACAATGTATTTGTTAAAGAATTTATAAAACCTATTTTCTTTATTCCTTGGTGCTCTTTTTTCAATTAATTCCTCAATTTTTCTTTCTGTTAAATTAAAGTATGGATGGAATTTTGTGTTATTAAATGTTAACACCGTTGAACTATCCAGTGATAAAAAATCAGGACCAAACAGGAATTTATAATTTACATCGGCATGGTTAATAATCACATCGGTTTTTGCTACTCTTGCATGGTTAAGCATTAAGCTATCTATTGCGGCAGCACCGGTAATACTTAACATTTCATCATCAAAAGTAAAACCATCTAATTGAAATCGAATATTATTAAAGCCTGTTTTAAGGCCAAATTTATCATCTAAATAGGGGATTTGAACCAATTGAGAATCGGTTCTGGTAAAGTTTAAATCGGCTTGGTGTTTATGTGGATTAGCAGTTCCTTTTATTTTCCAAATTTGTGAAGTAGTGGGAGTTTTTACATGAATATAACTGTCAAATATTTGCTTGTTAAGCGATAGTTTTTCCAAATTAAACGATACATTTTTTTCGTTATCAACTATTTTTAAATCAAAGTTTTCAATCAGTACTTCATTAGGAACTTGGGCAAATAACCTAGACATTAATTTGTAAACCAATTTAGCATAATTCACTTTTTTAATTGGCTCTTCTAATGTTTCTATCTCATTTGTATCTTGGGAAATACTATCTTTTTTACTTAAAAAATCTTCAAAATTTTTATGTTCTCCTCGTCTTACCAATTGAATAAAACCAGTATTTAAACCAATGTCTTTTATTCTTACATCGGCTATTAACAAATACCAAAACCTAACACTTGCTGTAAAATAATCAATGCGAATCAAGGTATCATTGTTATTGGGAACCAAGGTAATATTCTCTAATTGTATTCCACTAATTCCTTTAAAAGAAGCGTTTTGTATTTTGAATTCTGCATTGTATTCTTTTTTAAATTTTGCCGATATTTTATCAATGGCTTTATTTAAAAAGTAACCTCTGAATGAAAAATAACTCAATATGATAACTAGCAACAAAATGCCAATACTTTTTGCAGTTGTTTTTAAAATTGGCTGGATATCAATATTCTTAAATTTCAATTTGTTAAATATAAGTTTTAGTATGAAAAAATAGCAATGATTGATAGAAATATCGAATCATTGCTAGTTATAAAAATGCTAAGTTTATTAATTTTAAACTTGCATAATATCTGCTTCTTTTATGGCTAGAAGTTCATCTATTTTTTTGATGTAGGCATCTGTAGTTTTTTGAACACCTGTTTCAGTAGTTTTAGCTTCATCTTCTGGTAAACCATCTTTTTGTAATTTTTTAATGGTTTCATTCGTGTCTTTTCTAATATTTCTAATGGCTATTTTGGCATTTTCAGCTTCACCTTTCGCTTTTTTAGCAATTTCTTTTCTTCTATCACCAGTTAATGGTGGTAAAATGATACGAATCAATGTTCCGTCATTACTGGGGTTAAAGCCTAAGTTAGAAATAACTATACCTTTTTCAATGGCTTGTAACATATTCTTTTCCCAAGGCTGAATAGTTATTGACTTTGCATCGGGCGTGCTAATATTTGCAATTTGACTTACTGGCACTAACTGACCGTAATAATCAACTTTTACGGAATCAATCATTGATGGATGAGATTTTCCTGCTCTAATTTTAGTAAATTCACTGGTTGCATGATCTACTGCTGCATCCATCAAATTTTTTAAATTATCTAATACTGGTTTTAAACGTGGGTCGCTCATAATATTTATTAATATATTTATTTGTTAAAAATAATGTTTAGAAAACATGCGAAAATAACATTTTAAAACAATTTAAAAATTTACTTTATCCGCAATGATATAATCTGGTCTTCCTTTTACTTCATCAAAAATATTGGCAATATATTGTGCTACTAAACCAATGGTTAATAGCTGAATTCCTCCAAAAAAAACCACAATAGTTAATGTACTTGCCCAACCTGTAACTGTTTGTCCACTAAAAAAATAACCATATAAAATATAAAATAATAATGCCATTGCTATGAAGGTACTAATGAGTCCTAATTGAATGGCTAATTTTAATGGCTTTTTTGAAAAATACAGAATACCGTTCAAAGCAAAACGTATCATTTTTTTAAAAGGATATTTAGTTTCTCCAGCTAATCTTTCGTTCCTTTCGTAATAAAATGGAATTTGAATAAAGCCAATCCAACTAATTAAGCCACGTACAAATTTATTTTTTTCACCTAATTTTTTAAATTCATTGATAATTTTTTGATCAATTAACCTAAAATCGCCAGTATCGAGCGGAATAGGAACTTCACTCAATCTGTCCATTAATTTATAAAAGTATTTAGCGGTAATTTTCTTGAAAAATGTTTCCCCTTTTCGGGTTTTCCTTACACAATAAATGGCATTACAATTTGACGAATTAAACAATGCTATCATTTCATTAAAAAGTTCTGGCGGATCTTGCAAATCAGCATCTATTATAATGGCAATTTCGGTTTCAGTATTGTTAATACCGGCCGTTACCGCTGCTTGATGACCAAAGTTTCTGGAAAAATGAATTAATTTAACAGTAGCATCTTTACTTGCAATGATGTTTAGTTTTTCAGCTGTTTTATCGCTGCTGCCATCATTTATAAAAATAATGCAGGCATCAATATCTTTTAGTGTATTAAACACAGCTTTAACCCTTATATAGGTTTTATCTATTAATATCTCTTCATTATAACATGGAATTATCACGGTTAAGGATTGTTTTGTCATTGATTTTACAATTGTTTTTTTTGTATAAATTATTTAACTCTTTTCCAAATATCTGTTCTGCCAAATAAACTAATACCAATAAATCCTCTAACATTCATGGTGCTTAAGTTTTCTAAATCAATTTTACATTTATATGTTTTGCCGTTTTCTGGGTCGTAAATATTGCCGTTATCCCATAAATTATCATTT
>CAMCQX010000081.1 GCA_945876985.1 Chitinophaga pinensis | reverse complement strand
GGAAGAAGAAATGGTGGAGGTTTTTGGTAAAAAAGTAGGAGAAGAATTCGAGCCTGAGGATGATGATGATGAACATGGTGACCACTAATATTATTTGAATACTATAATAAAATCGCCTTTTAGATGTTTTCATACATTTTCTAAAAGGCGATTTTTTTTGATAATGCCATTTAGTTTTTAAAAAACTTATTATGATTAACAAATACACAGAAGTAACTAGAAATTCTTGGGGAAGTAGAATAATGAGCTCATTTGTGGGGGTACTTTTTGGAATCATCCTTTTCTTAGGTTCCTTTTTTTTGGTTTGGTGGAATGAAGGAAATTCTATTCGTACGGAAAATGATTTAAAAAAAGGGAATAAAGATATCATTAGCGTAAAGAGTGATACCCCATTACCTGCAAATGAAAATAAACTAGTTCATTTATCTGGTAAAGTTGAAACCGCTGATACATTAATTGACGATGAATTTGGAATAGCAACGAATGCAATTGCATTAAGTAGAAAAGTACTCATTTATCAATGGGTAGAAAGTACAACCGAGCGGACTGAAAAAGAATTAGGCGGAAGCGAAAAAGTAATTACAGAATATAATTATACGAAAAAATGGGTGTACGAGCCTACTAATAGTAGTGGATTTAAAATTGAAGAAGGTCATCTAAATAAATGCGACTTTCCATACAGAGACACTATCACTATGGCACAAAATGTTAAAGTTGGCTCCTTTGATTTAACAGCTCCTTTGTTACAGCAAATTGATAAATTTGAAGACTACATTATAGATTCTAACTTATATAATAAAACCTTTACGATTTCATCAAATACTATTTATTTAGGAAGTGGAAAAATAAATGATGACCCAGAAATAGGAGATATGAAAATTTTATTCCAAGTAGCATACGCACCAGAAATGGTAAGTATTATTGCTCAGCAATTAAAAGGTACGTTATCTCCTTATATTGGTGAAAACGGTACTAAAATAGTAAAATTAGCCTATGGAACAGTATCAGCAGATAATATGATAAAATTAGCCTTAAAAGAGAACAGTTCACAAACTTGGATATTGAGAGGTTTAGGCCTCGTACTTTGTATTATTGGACTTATTTTAATATTAAAACCAATAAGCGTTATCATGGATGTTCTGCCAATATTAGGATCTATAGCAAATTTTGGGGCAGGCATCTTATCTGTTATTTTAGGTTTAATTTTAATCTTAACCACTATTTCTATCGCATGGTTATTTTATAGACCTATCCTATCAATATCGTTATTTGCTGTAATTGTACCTTTATTTATCTACTTATATAAAAAGGGTAAAAAAAAGGCACAATAATGAAACTCAGTTAAAGTTATTATTTAAATCTATAAGTAATTAAAACAGATATACTATGAAAAAAATATTAAGTGCATTTTTATTATTGTTAAGCCTACATTCTTTTGGACAAGTAACAGGTAAGACTGTTACAACAATTAACTTGAAAATGGACAATTTGAATACAACCTTTCAAAAGTTTAAAGAGTCAGAATGGAAAATGACACAAAAAGATGCCGATGGAAGTACTACTGAAATAAAGGGTTTTATTGTACTTAATGCTGACATCAATTCAATTACGCTTGAACAAAAAGAATTCGACGTTAATTTAAAAATTGATTTGACTACCAAAAAAGTAACCGCTTTACAAAACGGAAACCCTTTTGCACAAAAGTTTTTATTTGTGAATGCAAATAGTAATGAGGTTGCATTAGAAGAAGCTGATGTTGTAGATATTGACGAAACAATAAAAGGTACTACTGTATCAAGTATAGTATGGAAAAATGAATTGATGAATCAGGATTTTTCCTTAAATAAAATAGGTGTAAATGAATGGCATTATGTTCAAGAAGCAATAAATTTAAAAGACAAATTTCCAAAAGAAGAGAAAAATTTTAAACAAACTGCTGCCGATAATAATTCAATTACTTTGTTAGAAGTTAATCCTGAACCTAGTAATACTATGTTTTATGCTACGAAATTAAAAATTGATATTGCTGCCAAAATAGTTTACAAAGCATTTTATGAAGCAGATACAAAAAAATGGACACCGCTAGAAAAAGAGCAAAATGGTACTGATGTATTTTTAGTAATTAAGTAGTGGTTATAAAAATGGCTCGTATTTGGGTTGACTATCTTGAAGTAACAATTTTTATTAAGTTTGATTAAACACAAAAAACCCGACACTTTCGTATCGGGTTTTGTTTTGCTCCCCAATCAGGAATTGAACCTGAGACCCTCTGATTAACAGTCAGATATTTTTTACTTTTCTATACATTTCTGATTCTTTCATTTTTCTTCCAATTCTTTCAAAAGTATTGATATGATTGAGTTTACGTTCACCAGTTCAACAAATAAGGAGAACAAGCTTTGTTTTATTTAAGTTGCTTAACAATGAAATGAGTAACTATCATCTACGTTTAGACAGACATCATTGGGGCGACAAAAAAATATCAATCAAAAACCTCATTGTAATGACGAACACAAAACCCCAAGAGGAGTTTCAGTATGTGAAAGTATTAACTTTAAACGAGCTTCTTGGATATATAAACTATTTTAAACCGACATTTTCAATTAACGAAACACAAAAAATTGCTGACTTCATATTGGGTATAAATGAACAAAAAGTTATTGAAACGAAATGACGAACAGAAATCTTACTGCCTGTAACATTGCCTAAGCAAAATGCGGGCGAAGTAGCGATTCAATCATTTGGAATTCTAATGATCTTTAGTACTTTTGTTAAGCTGACGTTCTTTAATCCCCGCACTTCGCTTAGGCAAATAACGTTAGCCAAATCGAATTTCCTAAAGCTTGGAGTATATAAGGTTTTGCTCAAACATCACTTTATCTGATTTTTTTAAGCGTCTGACGCCTTGCTAACGCATCTCCCCTCCTCAATCGTCTGACGGTGTGTTGCTGTTTAAGCGTCTGACGCCTTGCCACGCATTTCCCCTGCGCAATCGTCTGACACTATGTTTGTATTATTTATAAATAAAACCATAAAGTCATTTATTAAGTTACCTTGTGCCAAGTCTGTCATTTCAGGCAAATGAAGGCAGCATGGAACTTATTTTTGAAGACTTAATCAGTAGTTTTATTGAAACAAATATTGGCATATCTAAGCATTTTTTAAGTTTAGAATTAGCCAATAACCTCAAACAAAATCTCCTTGTACTTCACGAAAATAATTTACTAATAGCTGCCGGAACTGGCAATGCTGATAAGCTTTCGTACAATACCGCTGTTAGAAGCGATGCTATTTATTGGTTGGATAAAAGCCATAATAATCCATATGAAAATGAATTTCTGCTACAAATTGAAGCGTTTATAAAATACCTAAACATGAGTTGCTATGCTGGAATTACAGCTTATGAATTCCATTATTCCTACTTTGAAATTGGCAGTTTCTTTTTAAAGCACTTAGACCAATTTAAAAATAATTCGAGTAGAAAATATTCACTCATCAGTTATTTAAACAACGATTGGCAAACACAAGATGGTGGTGAATTATTGATACATCAAAGCCCAAAAAATCAAATGATATCGCCTACTCAAGGCAAAACAGTTTTGTTCAAAAGCAATGAACTTTTTCATGAAGTTTTGGTAACCAATAAAACAAGAATGAGCGTTACTGGTTGGCTGAAAGGGAATGGATAAATTTTGGATGTTGGATGTTGAATTTTAGATATTGAATTTTGGATGTTGGATGTTGAATTTGGAGATGAGCACTGAGAAATGGGTTTTGAAATTTTTCATAATTCATCATTCATACTTCATACTTCATCATTCATACTTCATCATTCATACTTCATAATTCATACTTCATCATTCATACTTCATAATTCATCATTCATAATTCATAATTCATCATTCATCATTCATAATTCATCATTCATACTTCATAATTCATAATTCATCATTCATACTTCATCATTCATAATTCCTATTCTTCTTCTGCCCTACCAGCTTGCATATCAAACATGCTGCTCATTAAATCCTTAAATTCAAAGCCACTGTTTAATTGATGTTTGCTTAATTGGCTAAATTCTGAAAGTCCGTGTAACACAAATTCCATCATTAACAATTCATCGGCTTTGGTTAATTTTCCAAGTGTAGCTTTAACCATTTCTTTCAAACCTTTTACTTTACCCAATTCGGTTTCATAATTCCTGTCGTTTGCAGTCGATAAAATACTTATCATATCACCATCATTGAACCAATTAATGATTTCGGCATAAGGATTTGGTTTTTTCGACTTCTTTGCTTTTTCAGGATTCGCAAATTGTTCGGTAAATAATGTCCTGATGGCTTTGCCAATTAAATTCTGTGCCACATGATTGGCGCCTTCTAATTCGCCTTCATATACCAATTCTACTTTACCCGTAATATTTGGCAAAACACCAAACAAATCTGCTATTCTAATATGAGTTTTACTTTCGCCATTTAACAACATTCTGCGTTCAGCAGCGCTGAATAAATTTTCCATGGCGCTAATGGTTAAACGAGCGGAAACGCCACTTTTCTGGTCTACCAATTCACTCTGGCGTGCTTCCATGGCTATTTGTTCTACCAAATTATACATCAATTCATTGACAGAAATAGCTGCTTTTTGTGCTGGCTTAATGGCTGCTTCTTGCTTAGTAATGGTTTTCGAAATTTCAATTGTTTTTGGATAATGAGTCAATATTTGACTATCAATCCTGTCTTTTAAAGGAGTAACAATACTTCCCCTATTGGTATAATCTTCAGGATTGGCGGTAAACACAAACTGCACATCTAATGGCAAACGCAATTTAAAACCACGAATTTGCAAATCGCCTTCTTGTAAAATATTAAACAATGAAACTTGAATCCTGGCTTGTAAATCGGGCAATTCATTGATCACAAAAATGCACCTGTGACTGCGAGGAATCAATCCAAAATGAATGACTCTTTCATCGTTATAATGTAACTTGAGTGATGCTGCTTTTATAGGATCTACATCCCCAATTAAATCGGCAATGTTTACATCTGGCGTTGCTAGTTTTTCGGTATAACGTTCATTGCGATGCATCCAAGTAACTGGCGTTTTATCACCTTTTTCTGCTATTAAATCAATGGCATAACGACTTAAAGGTTCCAACGGATCGTCATTCACTTCCGAACCTTCCACAACAGGAATGTATTCATCTAATAAATGAATCATGAGCCTGGCAATCCTTGTTTTTGCTTGTCCGCGTAAGCCTAATAAAATAATATTGTGCTGCGATAAAATGGCAGTTTGTAATTGTGGTAAAACAGTTTCGTCATATCCTTGAATTCCTTCAAATGGATTGGTTCCACCTTTTAAAAATGCAATCAAATTAGTACGCATTTCCTCTTTTACACTTTTGGGTTTATATCCGCTTGCTTTTAATTGTGCTATTGTTTTTATGTTCATGTTTTTTATTGCTGCTGGCTGTTGGCTTCTAACAACTAGCTTTGCTTTTTTTATTTATAATAATTTTCTTCCTAATATAATTTTGCTAGAGGCCCTTACTTCACCGCTTTCCGTTTTCCGCGCTCAAAGTCTTCAAATATAAAATCGCCTAATCCGTTTAATCCACTAAAGTATGCTTTCCCATTATTTACTTGTGTAAACTCTCTTACAAATTGCTGCAAATAAGGATCAGTTGCAATCATAAAAGTAGTAATAGGAATATTTATTCTCCTAGCTTGTGCGGCCATGGTTAAGGTTTTATTGATTACTTTTCTATCCAAACCAAAACTATTTTGATAATAGCCATTGCCTTCTTTCAAACAAGTTGGCTTGCCATCGGTAATCATAAATATTTGTTTATTGGCATTTTTTCTTCTTCGTAAAATATCCATGGCTAACTCCAAACCAGCATAAGTATTGGTATGGTAAGGACCAACTTGTAAGTATGGTAAATCTTTTACTTCTATGGGCCAAGCATCATTTCCAAAAACTATAATATCTAAAGTATCTTTTGGGTATTTTGTTTTAATTAATTCGGCCAATGCCATGGCTACTTTTTTAGCAGGCGTAATGCGGTCTTCACCATATAAAATCATGCTGTGACTTATGTCAATCATTAACACCGTAGATGTTTGAGTTTTGAAATCACGTTCCCGAATTTCTAAATCATTTTCGGTTAAATTAAAGTGTTCTATTCCATGATTTACTTGTGCATTATGCAAACTTGCGGTCATGTCTATTTGGTCTATATGGTCGCCAAAACTATATTTACGAATATCGCTATTGGTTTCATCGCCCATGCCGGTAAACTTTGTTTTATGATTACCAGGACCACTTTTTTTCAATTTACCAAAAACCTCTTCTAAACTCTTTTTCCTGATGGTTTGGTTGGTTTTTCCGGTTGGAGTAAAATCGCCATTCACAACATTTTCTTTTACAAAACCTTTGTCTTTTAAGTCTTGAATAAAATTTCCCATGCCGTATTCATGATTGGTAAAATGATGTTTCCTGTCTACTTCATTCATCCAATCTAAAGTTTCGGCTACGTCACCGTTTGTATGTTGCATCATTTGCAAAAACAATTCAAGCATTTGGTCAAATAAAGTGCCTTTGGTATTATTGGGAATATATTTTGAAAATAAAAAACCTTTCATGATGTGTATTTACTAGTGGTAAAAGTATATATAGTAATTCAAAAAAAGGCTATTTTGTTTTAAATTTATTAAAAAATATTTTCTCACTTTATAATCAATCACATAAACTAAATTAATAGGCAACAGGCAATAGGCAATAGGCAATTTGCACTTAAACACTTAAACACTTAAAACTTAAACTTAAAACTTAAACACTTTAAACTTAAAACTTAAACACATACATTTGCCCCATGCTTAAAACAATTTATACCACCGCATTATTATCAGTTATTTTTATTGCAAACGCACAACAAAAAGTTAGCGTAGCTTTTTATAATCAAGAAAATTTGTTCGACACCATTAACGATCCAAACAAAAACGATGAAGAGTTTTTACCAGAAGGAAAATACAAATGGAATACAGAAAAATATAGCAATAAACTGAATCATATGGCTCAAGTTATTGCTAGCATGAATGA
>CAMCQX010000080.1 GCA_945876985.1 Chitinophaga pinensis | reverse complement strand
TTTAAGTGCAATGGAATGGTTGTTTTTATACCCTGGCCTTCTAAAATAAATTCTCCTAAAGCACGTTCCATTTTAATAATTGCTTCTTCGCGAGTTTGCGCGCTTACAATCATTTTTGCAATCATACTATCGTAATTAGAAGGAATGGTATAACCTGCGTAAACGTGTGTATCTACTCTAACTCCATGTCCACCGGGCTTATGCAAATATTCAATTTTTCCTGGTGTTGGTCTAAAGTTATTATAAGGATCTTCGGCATTGATACGAACTTCAATACAATGTTTGGTTGGATAATGATCTTTTCCACTAATTGGAACACCTGCAGCTAATAAAATTTGCTCTTTTACTAAGTCAAAATTAATTACTTCTTCAGTAACGGGATGTTCCACTTGAATACGCGTATTCATTTCCATAAAATAAAAATTTCTATGCTTATCAACTAAAAATTCAATAGTTCCTAAACCTTCGTAGCCTATAGATGCTGCACCTTTTTTAGCTGCTTCACCCATTTTTTCTCTTAATTCAGGAGTCATAAATGGAGAGGGAGATTCTTCTACTAATTTTTGGTGTCTACGTTGAATTGAACAATCTCTTTCCGATAAATGACAAACTTTTCCATACTGATCTCCAGCTAACTGAATTTCAATATGACGAGGTTCTTCAATGTATTTTTCTAAATACATTCCATCGTTTCCAAAGGCTGCTTTTGATTCTTGTCTTGCGCTATCCCAATTTTTTTCAAACTCTTCGGCATTCCAAATAATTCTCATTCCTCTTCCACCACCGCCAGCGGTAGCTTTTATAATTACAGGATAGCCAATTTCTTGGGCAATAGTTATACCTTGTTCAAAGCTTTCAAGCAAACCATCGGAACCAGGAACTACAGGAACTCCCGCTTTTTTCATGGTATCTTTGGCATTAGCTTTATCGCCCATAGCATTAATCATTTCTGGACTAGCACCAATAAATTTTATTCCATGATCTTTACAAATTTGACTAAACTTTGCATTTTCACTCAAAAATCCATAACCAGGATGAATGGCATCGGCATTGGTAATTTCGGCAGCGGCTATAATACTAGCCATATTTAAGTAGGAAAGATTTGATGGTGGAGGTCCAATACAAACTGCCTCATCAGCAAATCTTACGTGTAAACTTTCTATATCGGCAGTACTGTATACAGCTACTGTTTTTATACCCATTTCCTTTGCAGTACGAATAATTCGCAATGCTATTTCGCCTCTATTGGCAATTAGTATCTTTTTAAACATTTTGGGATTGTTAAAAGTAAAATATTTTTTTTACTCAGTTTTAAAACTTTGTAATTAATTAATTATATAATATCTCAACAAATGAAATTACATGGGTTCAACTAAAAATAATGGTTGATCGTACTCAACAGGAGAGGCATTTTCAACTAATATTTTCACTATTCTACCAGTTACTTCTGATTCAATTTCATTGAACAATTTCATCGCTTCAACTATGCACAATACTTGTCCAACTTTTATTTCATCACCAACGTTTACAAACGCTGGCTTATCAGGGCTAGGAGTTTTATAATAAGTACCAATCATTGGCGATTTGATAGTTATTAAATTACTAGCCGCTGGCGCTGAAGTTACGGCAGGCATATGATTTAAAGCAATTGGAGCAGCTTCAATAGTGTGGGTTACAGGTGCAGCAACTTGTTGAATAATGGTAGTTTTTTCTTCGGCTTTTTTAATTGAAACTTTAAAATCACCGCGTTCCACTTCTACTTCCGATACACCGCTTTCAGCTACTAATCTGATTAACTCTTTTATTTCTTTTAATTCCATGATATTCTGATTTATTTCTAATTGTAAAACTATTTTTTAAAATGTAAATGTCAATTTTTTTTATTCGAAAATATATAAATTTCTAATTATGAGTATGAAAATAAACTAATAAGCCCACTTTAAATAAATTGCCCCCCAAGTAAATCCACCGCCAAAAGCTGCTAGAATTAAGTTATCACCTTTTTTAAGTTGGCTTTCCCATTCCCATAATAATAAAGGAATTGTACCATTTGTAGTATTACCAAAATGATCAATATTTATCATTACTTTACTTTTATCTACTCCCATTCTATTTGCGGTAGCATCTATAATTCTTAAATTAGCTTGATGAGGAACTAACCAAGCAACATCATCTGCTGTCAAATTGTTTCGTTCCATAATTTCAGCGCTCACATCGGCCATACCTTTTACTGCAAATTTATAAACAGTTTGACCTTCTTGGTAAACAAAATGTTCTCTTGCATCAACTGTTTCATGGCTTGCTGGCTTAATTGAACCCCCTGCTTTTTGATGTAAAAAATGTCGTCCATTTCCATCTACTTTTAAAATACTATCAACCACACCATTTCCTTCCATATCAGGTTCTAGTAAAACACAACCACAACCATCACCAAAAATTACGCAAGTATTTCTATCTGAATAATCAATGATTGATGACATTTTATCGCCACCAACAACTAAAACTTTTTTGTAAACACCACTTTGAATAAATCTGCTACCAGTTTCTAGTCCAAAAATAAATCCTGAACAAGCAGCAGATAAATCAAAACCAAAAGCATTTGTAGCGCCAATTTTATCGGCTAAAATACAAGCAGAAGCAGGAAAAACCATATCAGGGGTTACAGTACAAAAAACAATTAAATCAATTTCAGTAGCTAATATTCCACGTTTTTCAAGTAAACCTTTTGTTGCTTCAAAAGCCATATCGGAGGTACCTAAGCCATCGGCTAATATTCTTCTTTCTTTTATTCCAGTTCTACTTATAATCCATTCATCGTTGGTATCCACTAATTTTTCCAAATCTTTATTTGTTAAAATTTTTGGTGGAACATAACCGTTAACACAAGTAATTGCAGCTGTAATTTTTGTCATTTAAATTTTTATTTTCAAAATATTTATAAAAAATTTCTATTATAAACACTTTATTTTCTATTATAAAAAAACACCTTCTAAAAAAAGTATTTTAAAATTAATTATTGAACAGGAACTAAGTTTTTAAATTCTTCTCGAACAATGTTACATAAATCTGAATTGATCACATCACGAGCAGAAAAAATCATATTTTTAAATGCTTTTGCATTTGAAATTCCATGACCTATTAATACTGGTGCATTAACGCCTAAAATTGGAGTACCACCATAATTTTCATAATTAAATCTGTCTAAAAAGTCATCATTTACTCCACGTTTTTTCATAACAGAATAAATAGATTCAAAAGCTTTTAACACTACATTTCCTGTAAATCCTTCACAAACAATTACATCACATTTATCCGACAAAATATCTCTACCTTCCACGTTGCCTATAAAATTAAAAGAATTAGTTTCTTTCATTAATTGATGGGCAGAAATAGTTACTAAATTTCCTTTTTCTTTTTCTTCGCCAATGCTTAATAAACCAATTCTAGGATCTTCAATTCCGTGAACATGTTTCATCATAAGGCTACCCAAAACGGCAAATTGATAAAGTACATCTGGCTTACAATCGGCATTTGCTCCAACATCCAAAACCAAACAAAATTTACCATCAGGTCTTGGAAGTGTGGCAGTTATGGTTGGTCTAATTACACCTTCAATTGGTTTAATGGTAAACATAGAACCAACTAACATAGCACCTGTATTACCAGCGCTTACAAATGCATCAATTTGTTTAGTAGCTAATAACTTAAAACCAACAGAAATACTTGAATCTTTTTTTTGTGAAATGGCTTTTGTAGGGTGTTCACCCATTCCTATCACTTCCGTAGTATGAAAAATTTCTAAACGAGAATCGCTAATACCTTGGGAATTTAATAAATTTTCTGCTTGTTCTTTATCACCAATCAATACAATTGTATCATTGCTACCAAGCTCTGCAAGTGCTAAAATAGCACCTAAAACAGCTTCTTTGGGCGCAAAATCGCCACCCATAATGTCAAAACCAATTTTCATTTGCTTGTTGTTTTGGGGTTAATTTAAAAAACGAAAAACGAAAACACTTTAAAAAAGCACTTTCGTTTTTAGTATTTGATTTAAGCTTTTGGCTTAAACATCAGATTTCATATCAGGGAAAACATGTTTTCCACGATAAAAACCATCAGCAGTAACGCGGTGGCGCATGTGAACTTCTCCCGAAGTTGAATCGGTTGACAATGTTGGAACAGCACCTTTATAATGTGTTCTACGCTTATCGCGTCTTGATTTTGAAATTTTGCGTTTAGGATTTGGCATTTTACTTCTCTCCTCTAGTTATCAGTTTTTGTTGTAAATATTTTTTAAAGCATCCCAACGTGGGTCAGATGCAGGTTTTTCTTCTTCATCGTCTCCTTCGTCAATTTTTAATTTATTGACAAATAGTTGGTTATGTTCTTTACCAGCATCTTCACAACTAATTTTAGTTGGAATGGCTAATAAAAAATAATCAAATATAAATTGTTTAAAATCAAACTCATGTAATCCTTTTGGCAAATAAATGATTTCATCATCATCTAAATTTTCGGGACCATCAGTTAATTTAACCAACAAGTCATATGTTTTATTCAAAGGTAATTCAAATTCATCCAAACAAGTATCGCAATTAGTACCAACTAAACCATTGATATTGAACTGCATTTCAAATACATTCTCCTTTTTAATTAACGAAATAATGCATTTAGCATCTACTTTTTCAAAATGCTTATCTGTCATTTCTGTGAACAAATCGGCAATTATTGGAAAACTTAATTCGTTTAACCCAAAACGGAGTTTATTGAACTCAACTATGTATGTTTTTGTTTTCAACCTTAAAATAAAGCCCACAAATGTAGTTTTTTGTGAATAAAATCTTAGCATTATTTTCAAAAAAAGTAAAAAAAATGATAGTTCAATAATTAAAATATTGGTTATGTGTAATTTACATATTTTTACTTCGTTGTAAAAACTTTATAATAAAACAAGAAATGTACATCGTTTGTATTTGTTTGTTTTTTAAAATTTTGAAAACAATTTTCAATATAAATGCGTATAGCTTTTAATGAATCAAACAACCCAACTTATAAATATTTTAAACGAATTTGCAAAAGGAAGTGACCATAAAATTGATTTTGTAATACTTCAAAAATCAAAAACTCGTTTCCAAATTGCCGCTTCAAATAATTTTACTGAATTTATTGATCAACTAAATAACATAGGCTCTTTTACAAATTTTGTTTTTGAAGCTAGAATTTGCAGTAAATTTGAATTTGAAAAAATTACAGATAAAATAAGTTTGATTTTACAAAATTTATATCTAACAAAACTCAAATTTATTTCCATCAAATAAACCTTTGTCGCTTAGTTTTAAATAAGGAATAACTAACAATGCCATGAATGACAAACTCATGAAAGGCGCACGCAAAGTGGAGCCCAAAACTTGTTTACTAAAATGATCTAATTCGGTATAATCTTGGGCTATTTCCCAAGCATCTTTGTTACTCATTAAACCAGCAATTGGAAGTGGTAAAACTTTGGTTTCATAACCATTTACCGCACACAAACCACCTTTGTTTTCAATGATTAAATTTACTGCCTTGCAAATTTCTTCATCGTTGGTGCCTACTGCAATAATATTATGACTATCGTGAGCAACTGATGAGGCTATAGCTCCCAATTTTAAACCAAAGTTTTTGATGTATGAAATAGCAATTGGTTTTGTTTCGTATCTATTGACTACTACAATTTTTAAAATATCGTTTGAAACTGTTAATTCACTTTTTGGAAATTCTAATTTATTAGTAATTAATTGTCCATCCAAACATTCAATGACCAGTTCATTTTCTTTTGGTAAATATTCAAAATCACCAATTGTTTTTAAGTTTGTTTCAAAATAATTGATGGGTTCAATGGCTACTTTTTCAATCAAAGTTTTCCCATTTTCAGCCACTAATTCACCCTTGATAAATGTTTTTTCAACTATAAAATCTGTTAAATTATTGATTACAATAAAATCAGCTACATCGCCTAATTGCATGGCACCCACAGGCATTTTATAATGATGAATTGGATTGATACAAGCTACTTTTAATACATCAAACAAATGATAACCAAGTGCAACTGCTCTTGCCACTAATTGATTAATATGACCTAATAATAAACTATCGGGATGTTTGTCATCGCTACAAAACATTAATTGATCAGCGTGTAATTTCATTAAAGGAATAAGTGTATCAAAATTACGGGCGGCACTTCCCTCACGAATTATAATTTTCATTCCAAATGCAATTTTATCCAATGCTTCTTCAATGGTAAAACATTCATGGTCGGTGCTCATGCCTTCGTCAATGTATTGTTTTGCCTGCGCTCCGCGCAATCCTGGTGCATGTCCGTCAATTGGTTTATTGAATTTTTTTGCTGCTGCAATTTTTGCCATTACTTCTTTATCCTTGAATAAAACTCCAGGAAAATTCATCATTTCGGCTAAGTATAAAATTTCCGATTTGGCTAATAATGTTTCAATATCAGCAGCATTAATGGTAGCTCCTGCAGTTTCAAAAACAGTAGCAGGCACACAACTTGGCGCTCCAAAAAAGAAATGAAAAGGAACTTTATTTCCATTGTTAATCATGAACTCCACCCCTTCCATTCCTAACACATTTGCTATTTCATGAGGATCGCTAATGGTGGCCACAGTTCCGTGAATAACTGCCATTCGTGCAAATTCACTTGGTGTTAGTAAGCTGCTTTCAATATGAACATGTGAATCGATGAAACCAGGTAAAATAAAGTTTGTTAACGTTTCAGAAATTTCGGTAATGGCTGCAATGATTCCTTTTTCAACGGTAATTTCTGCAGGAAAAATCCGTTGATTTAAAATGTCAATATAGTTTGATTTTATTTTCATGATTGCTACATATTATGCATTTTTTTTGCCACAGATTACACTGAAAACACAGAATTTTGATAATTCTTCGAATTCATTATACTTCGCTCACGCCTTGCGTGATTGTCACTTCGAACTTCGCACTTTTAATAAACTTTACCATTCATCAAAACACTTTCTACGCTATCATTTCCAAAATTATAAGGAAGAAATGCCAATGAAGAAATAGGTTTTGTAATAATTAAATTGGCTTTTTTACCTATGGTAATACTTCCATGAGTTTCACTCAATTCAATTGCATAAGCACCATTTATAGTTGTTGCGTTGATGGCTTCTTC
>CAMCQX010000079.1 GCA_945876985.1 Chitinophaga pinensis | reverse complement strand
GACCAATGGATCCAACCCATATTAGCACTGGCGCTGCTTATGGCGGTGCAGTAAACCAACGTGGAAGAGGTGCAAGTGAGGCGGCAAAGCTTGGTGCCATTGGCGTAGTAGTTCGCAGCATGACTTTAGCTCACGATGATTTTGCACATACAGGTGCCATGTATTACAACGATTCGTTTCCTAAAATTCCGGCTTGTGCCATTAGCAGTAACCATGCTGATGTTTTAAGTAAATCATTAAAAACAAATGGCGAAACCAAGTTTTACTTTAACTTAAATTGTAATAATACCATCGACAGTGTTTTGAGTTATAATGTAATTGGCCAATTAAATGGAACAACTAAAGCCAATGAAATTATATTAGTTGGCGGCCATTTGGATAGTTGGGATGTAGGCGAAGGCGCACACGATGACGGTGCCGGTTGTGTGCAAAGCATTGAAGTTTTGCGTTTGTTTAAAACCTTAAATTTAAAACATGAAAGAACTTTGCGTGCAGTATTATTTATGAATGAAGAAAATGGTTTGCGTGGTGGAATAAAATATGATGAATTAGCAGAAAAAAACAATGAAAATCATTATGCGGCCATTGAAACTGATGCGGGTGGATTTGTTCCTCGTGGTTTTGGAATTAGTGATTCTACCATTTATAAAAACATCAGTGCTAAAGCGCATTTGTTCAGAAATTATGGTTGGGATAAAATAGACTTAGGCGGTGGCGGTGCTGATATTGGTCCGTTGAAAAATAATTGCAAAGCATTAATAGGTTATGTTCCGGATTCACAAAGATATTTTGATTATCATCATACCGAAAATGATATTTTTGAAAATGTAAACGAACGCGAGTTGCATTTGGGTGCTGCCGCAATTACTAGTTTAGTTTGGTTGCTTTGCAATGAATAAAAATGTTTAATTTGCAAATTAAAATGGAACAAATTCAATGATTGATTGTTCAATTTATAAAATTAATGAATTACAATGATGAGTGGAGAGAAAAAAGAATTAGTTTTTAAAAAAATAGGAATAGCAATTGCCTTTTCGCCAAGGTTAGAAGCGCTAATTGCGGAAGCAGCAAAAATGCAAGTTGGCTTAAAATCGGAAATGATTTTTATTCATGTTGGAAATAAAAGCGAAGAAGATGTAAAAACTATCAATGAATATTTAGAAAAATACAACTTGTTAAATAATTCAAAACTAATTTGGCAAGAAGGCGAAACAGTTGAAACAATTTTAAATATTTGTAATGAAGAGCAACTTGATTTATTAGTAGCAGGTGCATTAGAAAAAGAAAGTTTAATAAAATATATTATGGGCAGTGTAGCTCGTAAATTAAGCCGAAAAGTAAAGTGCAGTATGTTAATGCTTACAGAACCAAAAATAGAATCAAGTCCATTAAAATCAATAGTGGTAGAGGGTTCAAATAATCCAAAAACAGAAAATACCATAGCGGTAGCCATTGAAATTGCCAAAGCATTTAAAGTTAAAAATGTAGATGTAATTCAAGAAACAGATTTGAACAAAGCTGTTTTAATTAGAAGCGATGAGTTCAAAGAAAATGAAGTTGCAAAGCACAAGGAGAATTTAATAGAAGAAGAAGATAAACGATTGAATTATATTTTAAGTTGTAACGATTGTGGTGATATAAAAATTAACATTGATAGAATAGAAGGAAAACCAGGTTATATCATTTCAAAATATGCACGTGAACATCATGCAGATTTATTGATTTTAAATTCACCTGATAGAAAACTAAATTTAATTGACCGTGTTTTCCCAACAGACATTGAGTTTGCTTTAGCAGATTTGCCTTGTAATTTATTATTGGTAAATGTGAAAGAAGACTAAGTAAAGTGCGAATTTCGGAATGACAAAAATGCGAAGTAAAACAGTAGGCAATGGGCTCCCGATGCATCGGGAGACAATAAGCAAAATAACAATTTAGCAATTTAGCAAATAGAATAAAAGATGATTAGCAGTTCGGCTTTAGCCAACGGAAATAAAAAAAACAATTCAACAATAAAAACTAAAACTCCGAAACACTTTAAAACCTAAACACTTTAACACACAAAAACTTCAATACCTATCAATGAACACCTCTTTAAGTCAACAAGACACAATAAGTTTAATTTTTAGCTTAGGCGTTTTGCTCATAGCAGCAAGGCTTGTTGGTGAGTTTTTTCGAAAGTTTAAAATGCCTTTGGTTGTTGGTGAATTAGTAGCTGGAATTTGCTTAGGACCAAGTTTATTAGGACATTATTTTCCAAACATTAGTACGATAGTTTTAAACCAACATAGTAATTCTATGATTGCATTTAATGGAATTACCGCCATTTCAGTCATCATGTTATTATTTGTGGCAGGCATGGAAGTAGATTTATCCATTATTCGCCAACAAGGAAAAACTGCTTTAAAAACAAGTTTTTTAGGGCTAATTATTCCTTTAGCCATTGGTTTTTTAGTGGCCTATTATTTCTATCCACTTTTTGGCGAATATTTTACAAGTAGTTCAAAATTAATTTTATTTAGTTTATTTTTTGGAACTGCTTTGGCTGTTTCAGCCTTACCTATTATAGCCCGAACATTAATGGATTTAGGATTATTCAGGTCAAAAGTAGGAATGATAATAATTGTAGCTGCCATGTTCGATGACATTGTTGGTTGGCTATTATTTTCAGTAATTCTGGGAATGTTAAAAATAAGTTCTCACAGTCATGGTTTTTTATTTACACTTGGTTTAACCATTTTGTATTCGGTAGCAATGCTTACTTTTGGTAGAATAATTATTAATAAATCATTGCCATGGGCGCAAAAAAACTTTAGTTGGCCAGGTGGTTTTTTAAGTCTTTCACTGGGTTTGGCATTTTTGGGCGCTGCCTTTACAGAATTTATAGGCATTCATGCCATATTTGGTGCTTTTATAGTTGGAATTGCCTTTGGCGATAGTGTTCATTTAACAGAAAAAACACGCGAAATAGTAAATCAATTTGTGACAAATATTTTTGCTCCATTATTTTTTGTTTCCATTGGTTTTAAAGTCGATTTTTTTGCAAATTTTGATTTACAAATTACTTTATTGGTTTTAGTTTTAGCCATTGCCACCAAATTAATTGGAGCGGGCTTAGGTGCATTTTGGGGTGGATTAACCAAACAAGAAAGCATAGCTGTAGGTTTTGGAATGAATGCCCGTGGGGCAATGGGAATCATATTAGCAATTTTGGCTTTACAGGCCGAATTAATCAATGAAAAACTATTTGTAGCCATTGTTATTATGGCTGTTATAACATCAATTATGGCTGGGCCAGCTTTACAATTATTAATAAAACGTCAAATAGATAAGGAACAAGACGACCTAGAAAAGGAACAGGATGACATGTTTGTTTAATTATTAAAAAATTAGAAGATTTAAAGATTAGAAAGATTAACAATTTTCAAATATTAATTACAAAATGCTAGTATCAAAAAGCTTTTTTTAAAAATGTAGGTAAATTTTGAAACAAAACCTTATTTTCGCCCTCATTATAATTTAAAAACAAGCAATGAAGCAATTGATAGATGCCATAAAAGTAACTTTGGCTAAAGAAGGATTTGAAGGTGAAAAACTAGTAAATCAGTTAAAAGAATTACGTAAATTTTTTATTGATAACTTAAACCAACCTGGTTATGTTCGCATGATTCGTTTGGCTTACGAAAACATTCAAGTAAATGGTAATTATACCTTTGAATACACTGAAGATGATGGTGTAGCTAATTTAGATTATTTGTTAGATTTATTAAGCGATTACAGCAATAAATACAACAAAGAAGAACTAATAGAATACCGCAAAATGATGGAAGGCGAAGAGTGGATTAGCCCTGACCAAGAGTGGGAAGGTGAAGACGATTACTTGAATGAAGAACAAGCTGAAGAACCTTCAGATCCGAAAGAATAATTTTAAAATTATAAATCACAAATTTGATTTTAAATCACATCAATACATACTTAATAAACAAATTTCTTTGTTTTTTATGTATTGATGTGGTTCAAGTATTTAATATTAGCTTAAGCCAATTTTTTACTTATAATATCATTTTTACTCGGGGGGAATACTGTTTTTATTCTAAAAAATAAATCAATTGAATACACCTAAAGGAAAATTAATATCCATTGGCGGTGCTGAAGATAAAGGCACAGAACCCGAAAAAGGATATGTACATTCAAATAAAAGTTTAAATTTTTTCAGTTTATCAATTCTAAAACGTTTTGTGGAAGAAGTTGGTGGAATTGATAAAAAAATTGAAGTCATAACAACCGCATCGTCTATTCCGCAAGAAGTAGGACAAAATTACATTGACACTTTTAGCAAAATAGGCTGTAAACGCGCTGGTGTGATGAATATTAGAAACCGTGAAGACGTTCATAATCCTGAATACATTCAACGTGTAAAAGATTGTGACGGCATTTTATTTTCAGGTGGCGACCAATTGCGTTTAACAAGTATTTTTGGTGGAACAGAAATTTACCAAGTGTTACACGATAGGTATTTCAATGAAGAAAAATTTGTAATAGCAGGAACTAGTGCTGGTGCAATGGCCATGAGCAATACTATGATTTATTCTGGAAAAAGCGAGTTAGCACATTTAAAAGGTGAAGTAAAAATTACTACTGGTTTAGCATTTATTCCAAATGTAATTATTGACTCTCATTTTGATAAGCGTGGCAGATTTAATCGTTTGGCACAAGCAGTTGCAAGTAACCCACAATGCACCGGAATTGGCCTTGGCGAAGATACTGGTGTAATAGTTATAGATAATAATTACCTAGAAGTAATAGGTAGTGGAGCCGTTGTAATTGTAGATGGACGAGATATCAAATTTTCTAACATTACCGATGTGAGTGAAAGTTCACCTATTTGTATAGAAAATATAAAAGTTCATATTTTGGTGCGTGGCAATGGCTATTTACTCAAAGAAAGAAAATTTTTATCGAGTGTAGAAGTTGTTTCAACATTAGGCGAAGCATAAAAAAATTGGTAATTTTTATTCTATGGTTGGTTTTTCACAAAACCATAGGAAATAGTGAAAATCCAATAAAAAATTTAATATTTAAAAAGCGATTTGCTTTTTAAACAAAAAAAAAGGCTGACATAAGCCAACCTTTTATTTATATTTTTATATTACTTAAATCTACCCCAAAGCCTTAATTTCACTCACTAACTGAGTCAAAGCTTTTTTGGCATCACCAAATAACATGCTTGTTTTTGGTTTGTAGAACAATTCGTTTTCAATACCTGCATAACCCGCTTTCATGCTTCGTTTGTTTACAATCACATTGGCTGCATTTTCCACATCGAGTATTGGCATACCGTAAATAGGTGAAGTAGGATCAGTTTTAGCCGCAGGATTTACCACATCGTTTGCACCAACTACCAATACTACATCGGTAGTAGCAAATTCAGGATTTACTTCTTCCATTTCTATTAACTTATCGTAGCTTACATTACTTTCGGCAAGCAATACATTCATGTGACCAGGCATACGTCCAGCAACAGGATGAATGGCATATTTTACATCTATGCCTTCTGCTTCTAATAATAATTCTAAATCGTGCACAATGTGTTGTGCTTGTGCAACTGCTAAACCGTATCCAGGAACAATGATTACTTTTTTAGCATATTTCATTAAAATAGCTGCATCGCTGGCAGTCACTTCTTTTATTGATCCTTCAAAGTTTGATGGAACTGCATCAGCTGCATTGGCATTGCCACCAAAGTTTCCTATCAATACATTTAACAAAGAACGGTTCATGGCTTTACACATCACAATGGTTAATAATGTTCCAGCCGAACCTACTAAAATTCCACCTACTAACATGACTTTATTGTCGTATAAAAATCCGCCACAAGCCGCTGCTACTCCAGTAAACGAGTTCAATAATGAAATTACAACTGGCATATCGGCACCACCAATTGGCAACACAAATAATATTCCGTATAATAATGATAAAGCAAAAACTGCATAGAATAATTCGATGGTATAAGCACCATTGCCCATGATCATAAAGGTAGTTAAAACCAATATCACTAACAACAAACCAATATTGATTACTTGTTGCATGCCTAATGATTTGTCTTTTACGTTTCCACTTAATTTACCCCAAGCTATGATACTTCCAGCAAATGAAACTGAACCAATGATTAAGCCTAATAAAATAATTAATAAATGAGAAGGTTCCACCGATGACAGATCTGTTTCACTTAAATGTTTAAATTCAATCACAGAAATTAACATGGCACAAGCGCCACCCATTCCGTTAAATAAACTTACCATTTCGGGCATGGCAGTCATTTGAACTTTTTTGGCTATTAACCAACCCACCAAAGTTCCAACTATTAAAGCACCAAATATAAAACCGAGGTTATGTAAGTGTGCACCTGCTTCGGTGGTGTATAAAAATATGGTACCAAATATGGAAATGATCATTCCAAAGGCAGCCATTAAATTACCCTTGCGCGCAGTGGCAGGGTTTCCCAAAAATTTTAAGCCAAGTATAAATGTTACTGAGCCTATTAAGTAGATTATTTGTAGTATGTTGTTTTCCATTTTAGTTGATAGTTGTCGGTTGATAGTTGTCAGAATAGCGACTGTATGAACCTTATTTTATAATGTTTTAGTTTTTGATATTTAGTTTTGAGATATAGTAATTAATAAAACCATTTAATAGTTTTTTGCATTCAGTTATTTGTTCAATCAATTCATTCAATTTTTCTTCTGTAATATAATTGAAATCAAAACACAATATTAATTGAGTTTCTACTTCATATAACGAACCTCTTGCAATGTATAAAAATTGTAATGTGTCTTTAGTTGTGTTTCTGCCGCATCCTTCAGCAATATTTGACGGGATAGAAATTGCAGATTTTCTTATTTGAAAGCCCATAGCAAAATTTTCTTTGCTTGGCAATAATTCAGCTACTTCTATAATTGATTTAGCTAAAAATCTTGATTTTTTCCAAACATCTAAATCTTTATACTCCATCTAAATTCCTATCAACTGACAACCATCAACTGACAACTACTTTTTCTTTTTAAACATTTCAAGCATTCTATCAGTAACTACAAAACCACCAACTACATTCAGGGTTCCAAGCACTACTGCTAAAAAACCTAATATCAATGAAAGTGTATGTTCTGCTTGTCCCATTACGATAATAGAACCAATAATTAC
>CAMCQX010000078.1 GCA_945876985.1 Chitinophaga pinensis | reverse complement strand
GGCATTGGTGTAATACTTTCTATATTGGTTTTTCAAGTTAGTGTCGACATGTATATTTGGGGTAAACCATTAGCCGAATTCATGGCTTATTCGGTTTATAACGTAGACAATGCTTATAATTATATTGTAGGAAATTGGTATAATTACTTTTTATTGATTGGTGGAATTTTAATTCCTCCAGTAAGTATTTTTATTGCTTATGGCTTTGCTTTAAGCTGGCGCAAACACTTAATATTATTTCTTCCAGCGTTGTTGTTTTTTGTTTTCCATTCTGCATTTCCAAACAAACAAGAACGTTTTATTATGCCTGTGGTTCCATTTATTATAATGGCTGGTTTAATTTCTTGGAATGAAATTAAAGAAAAGAATGCTTTCTTGATTAAGAACAAAAAATTTGTAGATAAAAGTTGGAAATTTTTCTGGATATTAAACACCATTGTATTGATTGTTTTAACTCCTTCATCTACCAAAATTAGTAGGGTAAATGCCATGAATTATCTTTCGCACAAAACAGATGTAAACTCATTTATTTTTGAAACAAGCAATTCTGGAACGGTGCTCATGCCAAGGTATTACTTACAAAAATGGGTAAACTATTATAACGTAACCAAAGAGGATCCTGCTGAAAATTTATACAATTATTTAAAATCAACAAATACTGAATTGCCCAATTATTTAATAGTTGGCGAAGCAGAAAAGTTAGTTTCAAGGTTAGCTCCTTGCATAAAAAAATTTGGAAAAGTAGAATATTTAGCCACCATAGAACCAAGTTTTTTAGATAAATTCATGCATTGGATTAATCCATTTGGTAACGAAAACCAAACCTATTATATTTATCAATTTGATAGGAAATAATCTTTGAGCCAATACATCAATTTACATACACATCGAAAGCCAAGAGTAATAGGTGAAATTGCCATCAGAAATGGCTTTTTAAAAACCATTGATTTCAGTAAAATTGATTATCCAGTTTCTTTGGGTATACATCCTTGGCATGTTCACAAAACAAATATTGATTGGGCTTTAGCACAAATAGAAAAAAATCATGCTCAAATAATTGCCATTGGAGAATGCGGATTAGACAGGGTCATTCAAACAACAATTGAGTTACAATTAACTACTTTTCATCAGCAAATTGAATTAGCACTCAAGTATCATTTACCAGTAATTGTTCACTGCGTTAAAGCTTATTCCGATTTTGCTGCCATAGCAAAGCAATACCCAAATGTAAAGTTTGTGTTACATGGTTTTTCGGGAAATGAAGAAACATTACAAATGCTTTTAAATTTTAAAAATGTGTGTTTTAGCGTTGGTAAATATTTATTCAACCCAACAATGAATGCAAGTTTAGTAATTGGAAAAATTCCTTTAAATCACTTGTTTTTAGAAACCGATACAAGCAAATATTTAATCAGTGAAATATACCAAAAGGCAGCGCAAATTTTAGAAATTGAAGAAACAGTTTTAAAAAATCAAATCTTTGATAACTTTGCCAACCTTTTTAAAATAAAAAAATAAATGAAAGAAGTACAACCATGGATGAGCCGCACCGAGTTATTACTAGGTCCCGATAAATTGAAAACATTAGTTAATTCAAATGTATTGGTAGTTGGATTAGGTGGCGTTGGTGGAATAGCTGCCGAAATGATAGCACGAGCTGGCGTTGGTAAAATGACTATTGTAGATGCTGATAACGTAGATCCAACTAACAGAAACAGACAGTTGGTAGCTTTAAAAAGTACAGAAAACAAAATAAAAGCCGAAGTTTTAGGTGAACGTTTATTAGATATCAATCCTGATTTAGAATTACAAATTTTACCTGTTTACTTCCGCGATCAAATAACTGAAGAAGTATTGAATAACAATCATTTTGATTATGCAGTAGATTGTATTGACACACTTTCACCAAAAGTATATTTTATAAAAGCTTGTATCGACAGGGGAATTCCTATAGTAAGTTCTATGGGTGCTGGCTCTAAAGTAGATCCTACAAGGTTAAGAGTTGCAGATATTTCAGCTACTTATAATTGCCATTTGGCAAAATATGTTCGCAAATATTTACACCGATTGGGCGTTTACAAAGGTGTAAAAGCGGTGTTTAGTGATGAACAAAGAATGCCAGAATTTAAAGTGGTAGAAACACCCGATGACATGCGCAAAAAATCGGTGGTAGGAACTATCAGTTATATGCCAACGGTATTTGGTTGTACGGTTGCCAGTGTTTGTATTAGAGATTTATATAATAGATAGTTTATAGTTTATAGTCGATAGACGATTGTTGGAGGTTTATTGTTGATAGACGATGGTTTATTGACCATGGACGATAGTTTTTGGACCATAGACAAAAGTTCTTTACTATCGTCTATTAACTATGGTCCATTCACTATGGTCTATAAACTATAGTCTATTGTTTATCAATACATATTGATTCTATTGCCATATTTATCGGCAAAACCATCAAATTGTAATGTTTGAAATGCTTGAAAATTGGTTTTTCCTTTTTCCATATTTACCATGAAATTATTCTTTTCAGAGTTAATATTTGAAGAGGTTTCAAGTACAATATTTTGCTTGCCAATTGGCAAATAAGCACGAGTATAATTAATAGAATAAGGTAAAAACTGCCAATTGCGGGTATCTGCTTTTTCTGAGGCCGCACTTAAAATACTTAAGGCCGCGCCTGCGCCTTCATTTTCTTTTTTTGCTAAGGCAACAGCTGCTTGCTTCAACGCAAATCGTAAAATGGCTTCACCTATTTCTTTTAACATTCTATCGTCTAAACTTTTGAAAGCAATTGCGTTAATGTCTTCTCCTACATCCAATTTAAATACATTGTTTAAACTGTCTTTTAAAACTGCATTATTATAAGTTGGAACACGCGTTACATATTTGGGCCAAGCAACTCTTACAATATTTAAAGCTGTAACTTTTTTTCTGTCTTCATCATTTCCAACATAAATAGGAAAATTTAAACCAAGCTCCACATTTACAAAATTTACATATCCATTTTGCGATGGAGTGGTAACAAAATTGACAGAATTTTCATCTTTTACAGGACCAAGTCCGTTGTTCCAAAAAAATACTAAAGGAGCATAACCTTCAGGTAAAAGTTCTGCTTTTAAATTAAACTCTGCTTCATATTTATCCACTTCATCGTTAAAGTAAATGGTTTTTGCGGTACGTAAAATATCTTTTTTTAACTGTAATGGAATTTCAGTTCCTAACTGTGGCTTATAATCTTCTTTATATATATTGAGTGAATTTCTATAAGCAATAAACGCACTATTATAATCCCCCTGCGCATCATATATCATTCCTAATAAATTATGCGCAAAAGCATCACGCCTATATTTGTTTTTATTTTCTAAATAATCATTTATTTTTTGACTAGTGGCAATCATTCGTTTACAAGCCACCAAGGCATTTTCCAAATCGCCTAATTGAACAAAATTGATGGTTGCATAATAATGAAGCAATATTTGTTCAAATGATTCACCGCTGTAGGTACTATAATTTGGATTGATAAGTAAACTTGCCAATTCAGTAACATAGTTTTTTCTATAATCTTCTACAAATAAATCGGCTTTTAAAAAATATTGATTGCTTTCAATATTTTTTCCATTCATCCATAAAATAGTACCTTTATTTAAGTAAAAAAGTAATCTATTTCTTTTAGGTTTATGCCACCTTGCATCGTTCATTAATGCTTCTGCTCTATTGATATTCCCATTATAAACAGCATCCATAACATCTGCTTGCTTTTGGTAAAAAGTAGCACATGCACTCAGCATAGTTAAGGCAAATAGCAATAATATGTATGCTTTATTTTTGATCAATGAAGTATTTTAAAAATGAAGAATTTTAAATAAAAAGCCTACTTGTTTAGTAGGCTTTTTATTTGTTTTAGAAATTTAGTTTTTAATTAATTTCTTAATTTGTTTTTGGCCAATCCAAACTTTCTCGTTAGTTTCTAAATCGGTTAATTCTAAGTCTACTTGATAGGCCACAGATTTACGGTTTTTATGCTCATCAGTAATGGAAATAATTACTCCATTCATCATAAAATCAGCACCTTTTTCTTTGCCCCATTTCTTTTTAGTTTCTTCACTAGCAAATGTTTGTTGGTCATTTCTTTCATCACGAATTGGACTACGGTCTTCAGAACTTTGAACAACTGTAACAGAACCACCATTGACGAATGCTATTTCCATATTTTTAATAAAAAAAGATGCGTCAATGTATTCACTCGTTTTATTTTTAACATTGCCAATAATTACTACAGGTTTGCGGTTCATTCTAGCTTCAAAATTAGCTATCCAATTCCTATTAAGAACAAGTGCATCATTAATCAACTCTATTGATACCAATTTACTATCAGTATCGTTCCAACGCCCACTAATATCAGTTGCTAAATTTGGATCTACCCTATCAATTTTTCTGTTTCCACAGCTAGAGCTAATTAAAACTCCTATGGTACTCAATGCTATTATTATCTTTTTCATAAAATGATTTAGTTTAATTTTCTTCAACATTACAAAATGCTTGCCAAACTTGCTATATGAATTTGATAAAAAATAAAAAATTATTTTTTGGCAATAATTTTGATAAGTGATAATTATAAATTTATTTTACAAATCCTAATTCAAGCCAACATGAAAAAATTAATTATCACACTACTAACGCTAATTGCTATTAATCAAATTTTTGCGCAAGTACAAAAACAAACATTACCTGATATAAATTTAAAAGATATAAACGGTAAATTAGTAAATGTTGGTGATTATTCTAAAAAAGGGAAAATTGTTGTTGTAAGTTTTTGGGCTACATGGTGTACACCTTGTAAAAAAGAATTGAATAATATAAATGATCTTTACGAAGAATGGAAAAGCAAATACGACATTATAGTGGTAGCTGTTACCATTGATAATGCTAGAAATGTAATGAAAGTAAAACCTTATGTGGATGGTCAAGCTTGGCCATTTGATATTTTATTGGATGTAAATAGCGATTTGATGCGTGCCATGAATGTAATCAATCCACCACACACTTTTTTAATTGACAAAACAGGAAATGTAGTTTATAGTCATACTGGATATTTAGAAGGTGATGAATTTACTTTAGAAGAAAAAATTAAAGCATTGGCCAATTAATTTTATTGATAAAAAAATTAAAAGGAGCAAGTTCATAATTTGCTCCTTTTTTGTTTTATCAAACCTTTACATTTTTCAACCACTAAAATACTATAAATTCGCAACGTGGAATTTAAGTTAACAAGCGAGTATGTGCCAACTGGCGATCAACCAACTGCTATCAAATCATTGGTAGAAGGATTGAACAGAGGCGACAAAAGTCAAGTATTATTGGGAGTTACAGGAAGTGGTAAAACTTTTACCATGGCCAATGTGATTGCACAAGTGCAAAGGCCTACTTTAATTTTAAGTCATAATAAAACTTTGGTGGCACAGCTTTATAGTGAATTCAAGCAATTTTTTCCTGAAAACAGAATCGAATATTTTGTTTCCTACTACGATTATTATCAGCCCGAAGCATTTATTCCGTCTAGCAATACTTATATTGAGAAAGACATGGCTATTAATGAAGAGATAGAAAAAATGAGACTTTCTACTACTTCAGCTTTAATATCAGGAAGAAGAGATGTATTGGTAATTGCTTCCGTTAGTTGTATTTATGGTGCGGGAAATCCGAAAGATTATGAAAGCAGTGTTGTAAGATTACACGTAGGGCAAAGCATCGTTAGAAATACTGTTTTATATGCATTAGTCGATTCACTTTACAGCCGAACTACAGCCGATTTTACTCGAGGAAATTTTAGGGTAAAAGGTGATGTGTTAGACGTTTTTCCTGCTTATGCCGATTTTGCTTTTCGCATTTCATTTTTTGGAAATGAAATTGAAAGCATTGATATCATTGACCCCATCAGTGGAAAAAAACAAGAATCGGTGCAAGACTGTGCCATTTTTCCAGCTAATATTTATGTTACTCCAAAAGAGCAATTACATGAAGCCATGCGAGATATTCAATATGATTTGGTAGCGCAAATTGAATATTTTAAATCCATTGGAAAACACATAGAAGCAAAACGTTTGGAAGAACGCACCAATTTTGATTTAGAAATGATGCGCGAATTAGGTTATTGCAGCGGCATAGAAAACTATAGCAGATACATGGATAAACGCAAACCTGGTGATAGACCATTTTGTATTTTAGATTATTTTCCAAAAGATTTTGTACTCATGGTAGACGAAAGTCATGTAAGTATTCCGCAAGTGCGAGCCATGTATGGTGGCGATAGAAGCCGTAAAGAAAACTTAGTAGAATATGGTTTCAGGTTGCCATCGGCAATGGATAACAGACCACTTCAATTCAATGAATTTGAAAACATGATTGGTCAAACTATTTATGTAAGTGCCACGCCTGCTGATTATGAAATTAGAAAAACAGAAGGTGTGGTTGTGGAACAAATTATTAGACCAACAGGGTTAATTGACCCAACCATAGAAGTACGTCCAAGTTTAAATCAAGTAGATGATTTATTGGATGAAATAGATGAACGCATCAAAATGGGGGATCGAATATTGGTAACTACATTAACCAAACGCATGGCCGAAGAGTTAAGCAAATACATGGGAAGGCTGAACATTAAATGCCAATATATTCACAGTGAAGTAAAAACTTTAGACCGTGTTGAAATTTTAAGAGATTTGCGTTTAGGCGTTTTTGATGTATTAATTGGTGTAAACTTATTACGCGAAGGATTGGATTTACCAGAGGTAAGTTTGGTAGCCATTATGGATGCAGATAAAGAAGGATTTTTACGCAATGATAAATCATTGACTCAAACTATAGGCAGAGCCGCGAGGAATGAAAGAGGCAAAGTAATTATGTATGCCGATAGAATGACTGCCAGCATGCAACGCACCATTGATGAAACCGATAGAAGACGTGATAAACAAATAGCTTATAATACATTGCATAGCATAACACCAAAAACTATAAAACGAACACGTGAAGAAATTCTGAAACAAACCAGCATGGCCGATGCAAAACAAATATTTGCTCCTGAAGCAAAAGACTATGTTGACCCACCAGAAATGAACTGAGCCGCTGATCCAATTTTAGAATATTTAAGTAAACCAAAACTAGAAAATATGATTGGTGAAACTCAAAAACGCATGCAAAA
>CAMCQX010000077.1 GCA_945876985.1 Chitinophaga pinensis | reverse complement strand
CATTTACATTACGTTGTTCATTTTTATTGTAATCACTGCTGCTTTTAGTTTCGTGATGATAACAAAAGCCACTTATATTTAGTGTTTTATTTTTACACCTGTTACCAGCTTTTGTTATGCCATTACATTGAACCGATTCAGCTGCTTTGCTTTCATTCTTTTCATGCTTTATTTTGCTATTTTTCCACGACCAACAACTTACGCAAAGTGACTTTTCTATCAATGTTTCTTGTCCGTCTTCCAACAAAGGAAAAAAGTCAATTCCTGTCAAAGATTCAACGCTATCAATTGAAACAGCATAATTTTGAAGTTCTTCTTTTGAACCAATATTTGGAAGTATAAAACCAATTCCTTTGATACTTGGTTCGCTATAATCTAAAATTACTTTGTAATAATAATTGGGAACAGATACTTTATTAGGACCAATGGTTTGAAGATTATTAGATAAAATAGGTCCTGTAGCAATGTATAAACTATTGTTTTCAATAGCCCAAGTGCGAACTAATTCCTCTAATTTTTTCCAAATTCCTCTGTTAAAACTTGGATCCTGAGGACTCATATTACTGTAATAAAATGATTCCGCCATTGTTAATTCAGACCAACCCATGTCAGAAGCAGGTGCTAAATGACCCCTATCATAACCTGAACTTTCGTAATCTTTATCTGTTGCACTTCCCGTTTTAACACTCCGATCAACGATGAATTTATTGGTCCTATCAAAAATTTTATTGGTTTCATCTTTGGTAAGTTCATAGGCTACCCAACTAGCTTGCTCATGGCTTTCATTGTATAATAATGAATATCCAGCATGATCGATTACTTTATTCTTAGCATTTGTTTTAGGAATTTCTAATTGGGGAATATTGGTAACTTTAATGGAATACAAGGGAATACTATCGGCATAATTCCACGTTCCATCATTATTTAACACAACAATTTTACCATCATTGGTTTTTATTTCTTGCTGCGCAAAAACTAAATTTTGAAAAACAAAAAGTACAACTATTGATAGTAATATTTTTTTCATTGTATAAAATGTTTTTCCATAAATTTGTTGCTAAGCTTTATCCTAAAATATTAATTTAGCTTATGTATTTTATTCAAAAATCTCGTTTATGCCTGCCCGGTAGTTCCACCAAAATTCATTGGAAAAGGTGGCATCATATCAGGTAAATTAATTTCACCAACTTGATCTTCATATTTTCTAATATTATCAGTTAAAGCAAGAAGCAAACGCTTTGCATGTTCGGGTGTTAACACTATTCTTGACTTTACTTTAGCCTTTGGAACACCAGGCATAATTCTAATAAAATCTAACACAAACTCGCTATTGCTGTGTGTAATAATTGCTAAATTAGCGTAAATGCCTTCAGCCATTTCTTCGCTTAATTCAATATTTATTTGATTTGGATCGTTTGGTACTTCGTTACTCATACTTGCAAGTATAATTAATTTTTGGTTTAAAAAACCACAAAAATCAAAGTATGAATAAAGTGTTAGTATTTTTTACTGAATAGCTTTTAATGTAAAGCCAAAAGTAGTTCCTTTTCCAATGGTACTTCTAACATTTACAGTTTGAAGATGAGCTTCAATAATATGTTTTACAATGGCTAATCCCAAGCCGGTTCCACCTGCTTCGTTACTTCGTGAACGGCTTTTGTCAACTCTATAAAATCTTTCAAAAATTCTAGGAATAAACTCTTGACTTATTCCATCTCCTGTATCAGCAATTTCAATTAAAATATTATCTCCCATTACATAATAGGAAGCAGAAGTGATACCATGTTCTTTACCATATTTAATAGAATTACTTACCAAATTTACCAATACAGTTCTAATTCTGAATTTATCGGCAAGCACAAAAAATGGCTTGTTACAACCTTCTTTTATTATTAATTCAATGCTTTTTCCTTTAGCTTTTATTTCAAACTGTTCATATACATCTTTTGTCAATGAATTAATATCAAATCTATCTAAATTCATCTGTAATTCGCCACTTTCCAAACTCGATATTTCTAATAAATCAGCTACCAAATCACTTAATCTATCAGTGCTTTTAGCTGCTTTTTTCAAAAACTTAGTATTTACTTCTTCATCATTAATTGCACCATCAAGCAACGTATGTAAATAACCTTGAATACTAAAAATGGGAGTTTTTAACTCGTGACTTACATTACCCAAAAACTCTTTCCTAAAATCTGCTACTTTTTTAAGTTGATCAATTTCCATTTTCTTATCGCGAGCCCAATTAATAACTTCTTTACTCATTTCAAAAATTGGATCTTTTTCCCAACTAAAATTTTCAATAACAGCATCGTATTTTTGAGTTTTTAAACTATGAATAGTTTTATAAATAAGTTTTATTTTTCGGTAAATAAAAAACTCAAGCGTATAAAAAAACAAGAAAAATGAAAGGCCAGCAGTAAGCATAAAAATAGTAATTACATTTATTAAATCTGATTCTAGCACAAAATACAAAACTAAAGCAATTACTAAAGCTAATATTCCTGAAACTAATAGAGCAATATGTATAGGTTTGGGATTACGAATCATTGTTAGTTTATTAGTTTGTTAGTTTATTAGTTTGTTAGTTTATTAGTTTGTTAGTTTATTAGTTGATATGTTAATATATTAATACAATAAATCACTTTAATTCAATAATTTTGCTCATTGCTCATTGCTCATTGCTCATTGCTCATTGCTCATTGCTCATTGCTTATTGCTTATTACTTATTGCTTTTCAATATCCTATAAAGTCTAAAAAATCCGTATAAAACCATGGCTGTTCCAAGCGTGTATTTTACTATTTCATTCACTAATAATGGTACTTTATTTAACAAAATACTTATTCCCAAAACTAAGTAAAACAAACCCATAATTGCACCAAAATATTTTACAATATTTCCAACTTTATTTTCTCTTTTTTCTCTTATTTCTTCTAAACTCATCAGTAGGTTTTTAAATGAAATAAGCTTGTAAAACATATGTTTTACAAGCTTATCCATTGTAGTTCTTTATAAATTATTGATCTAATTTAAATACAAAAGGTAATGTAAAATAAACAGGAACTGCTCTACCAGCTTGGCGTCCAGGACTCCATTTTGGCATTCCTTTTACTGCTTTTTCTACTGCTGCTTCGCAACCCCAACCCAAAGCAGGTTTATTTAATACTTGAATATTGTCTATTCTACCGTCAGCCATCACAGCAAAACGAAGAACAACTCTACCTTCAATATTGTTTTCTTTAGCCATTGGAGGATAATCAACTGCTGAAGATAAATATTCGTTCATTTTTTCTTCTCCACCTGGAAATTCAGGATTAATTTCTGCTTCTAATAAAATTTCACCATTTCCATCGCCTTCATCTATCAAAACGTCTTTTGCGTCAGGATCACCAACTACTGTTTGTGCACCTGCATCCACTTTTTCTAACTCTACTTGAGTTGGAGGTGGTTCAGTTACATCCTCATCTTTCTTTATCTCTGGCGGAGTAAATTTAATGGTACTCTTTACCGGAGGAGGTGGAGGTGGCGGTGGAGGAGGTGGTGTGCTTTCATCCATTGGAGGAGGTGCATCTAGTTTAGTAATTTCAGCTTCTACAATTATATTTTCTTTTGGTATTTGTTGCTTGATGTAATTAATAATTACTGGAGCTGCAATTGCTAATGAAAAACCTATAATAGAAAAAACGATACCTTTGATGGTATGGTTGCTACTTTTTTTACGCAACACAAAGGCGCCATATTGTTGGTTTCGGCCTTCAAAGACCAAATTAACCCAATTATTATCAAATATACTTGTATTTGCCATGTGTTTAATTATTTACTGTTCCAGCTGCTTTTAATGATGCTGCTGAACTTTTGATTAATTCAATTTCTGGATCTGAAATATCTACTATTGCATAACGTCCAATATTGCAGATTAACATTTCGTCTAATATATCAACAATATTACTAAATTTAGCATTGTCATCAGCTTTAATAATTACTATTAAACCTTCTACATCAGCTTTTAATCTAGCTATATTAGCCTTCATATCTACTTCAGTCATTCTACTTACTTTATACAAGTCTTTGTAAACTTGAATAGAGTCAATATTGGGTACACGTTTTTTATTTTCGCGTAATAACATCGGTCTGATTCCTCCTGCACTAAAATCGGTAATTTGTGGAGTCATCGGATCTAATGTTACCGGATCGCTAAAATAATACATTACTTGATTATTACCTGTTAAAAGAATCGTTACTGTTTGAGAAACTTTCACAGCTGTTATATCATCTGGTTTTTCTTTAACAGGCATGTTAAGTTCCATTGTTTTAGGCTTGTTAAGTGAGGTAGTTAACATAAAAAAGGTAATCAATAAAAAACCTAAATCAACCATGGGTGTAAAATCTACACGCGTTGAAAGCTTTTTACCATGTGGTTTACCACCTTTTTTCTTACCACCTCCGCCACCTTCTATTTCTGACATTTTTTAATTCCTTTCTTTAAATTATTGAGCACTTTCCATCGATGTGATAAAATTAAATCTATTTACATCTTTATCTTGAAGTGTATTAATTACTTGTTTTATTGTAGGATAACTTACATCTCTATCGCCTTTAATAGCAACCCTAAAGCTGTTATTAGTTAAACGACTTTGCCAAACCCAATCACCTAATTCATTTTGCAATGAATCGCATGGAATACCTGCTGAAGGAAAACTACCTCTTTTTTCTGGACTTAAATTAATGTATTGTTTTAACTGAGCTATTGGCATTCCAAAGCTACTCATTTGAGAAAATTTTGTTTTTTCATCTTCAGTAAATACAATACTATACTTAACACCCATTTTTTCAAGTAAAGTTTTTTTATAATGTTCTCCTTGCAAATCAAAGAAAACTTTATTGTCATTGCTGATGGTAATTAGCATTACATCAACGTCAGGAAGTGGAATTTCGGCAACAGAGGCTGGAGTTATCACCTGAACTGGTTCATCGGGCTTGAATTGTGTAGCTAACATAAAAAATGTTAGCAATAAGAACGCAACGTCTGTCATTGCGGTCATATCAACCGATGTGCTTTTACGAGGTACTTTTACTTTAGCCATTTGTTTTGTTTTATTTTAAAAATTTAAAAATATTTAATGAAGCAATTAATTAATTGCTAAATAAAACTAGCGTTTGTGTGCTGCTGCAAAGTTTTGAACAATGGTGAAACCTGCTTCATCAATGGTATAAGTAATTTTATCAATTTTAGTTGTAAATACGTTATACATGATAATAGCTACCGCTGAATTACCAATTCCTAAAGCTGTATTAATTAGTGCTTCAGAAATACCTGTTGCTAAAGCTGTAGAATCAGGAGCACCAGCATTTCCTAATGCCGAGAACGCCTTGATCATACCTAATACTGTTCCTAATAAAGCCACTAACGTAGAAACCGATGCCATCGTAGCAATAATTACTAAGTTTTTTTCTAACATTGGTAACTCTAATGAAGTAGCTTCTTCAATTTCTTTTTGGATAGCTAAAACTTTTTGGTCTCTTTCCATGGTGCTTTCGCCTTCCATTTCTTTGTATTTTACTAAAGCTGATTTAACAACATTAGCTACTGAACCTTTCTGAACGTCACACTCTTTAATGGCAGCATCTACATTGTTAGCTGATAAATGTGATTTAACTTTACGTACAAAAGATTCAGAAGAAGTTTTTCCTGATGCTTTTCCAATTGTTAAATAACGTTCGATTGAGAAAGTAATACTCATTAATACCAACGATAATAAAATTGGTACTACGAAACCACCTAAATAAATTAATCCTAAAGTAGAACCAATACCATCTTTAATTGGATGATGGCGTGCATCACCATCGGCAAAATTACTAGGGCTTCCTAATACAAATTTCCATAATAAAATACCCACTACTATCAAGGTTGGTATTGCAAGTGATGCGAATATGTCGCCAAAATTGATTTTTTCTTTTTTTGTTACTGATTGATTCATTTTTTTTGATTTATTTTTTAGTTAATTTATTGCGAATAAAATTATTTTAGTTGAATAATCATATACTGTTTACAATTATTTAATAATATTTATTATTTATTTACTTTTTTGCTTTTAAAACTTACTTTTTTATTAGTAATGTTTTTGCTTTACAAACAAGTAAAGCATATAATAATAAAGGGTTGCACATCATTTTTAGCTTACCTAAATATGACAATTCAAAATTAAATTATTATTTTAAACATTAAATTTAAAGTGCATTACATCACCATCATTTACTAAGTATTCTTTTCCTTCCATGCGCAAGGCACCCGCTTCTCTACATGCCGATTCTGTTCCATATTTTTTAAAATCTTCGTAACTAATTACATCTGCTTTTATAAAACCTCTTTCAAAATCGGTATGAATAACTCCAGCCGCTTGTGGAGCTTTGAAACCATTATTAATTGTCCATGCTCTAACTTCCTGAACACCAGCAGTAAAATAGGTTATTAAGTTTAATAATTTGTAAGATGCTGTAATTAATTTAGCCACACCACTTTCTGTTAATCCCAAATCATTTAAAAACGAAATTCGATCTTCGTAATTATCTAATTCCGAAATATCACTTTCAATGGCAGCACTTATGATTATCACTTCAGCTTTTTCGTTTTTAACAATTTCTTTTACTTGATCTACAAATTTATTTCCATTCACAACAGATGCTTCATCAACATTACAAACATACATGACTGGCTTATCAGTTAACAAGCATAAATCAGCAATGTGTTCTTTATCGTTAGCACTCATTTCTAATGTTCTAGCCGATTTACCATCGTCTAAATGTGCTTTATATTTTAATAAAACAGTTTCAGCCTTTACGGCATCTTTATCACCTGTTTTAGCTGCACGACTTACTTTTTGAAGCTTTTTTTCAACGGAATCTAAGTCTTTTAATTGTAATTCTGTATCTATAATTTCTTTGTCACGTAATGGATCAACAGTTCCATCCACATGAATAATATTATCGTCTTCAAAGCAACGCAACACATGAATAATTGCATCTGTTTGACGAATATTTGCTAAAAATTGATTACCCAATCCCTCGCCCCTACTCGCTCCTTTTACTAAACTTTCTAAAACATTTAAACGTTCATCAGGAACAGTAATAACTCCTACGTTAGGTTCAATGGTACAAAAAGGAAAATTTGCTGCTTGCGCTTTTGCATTGCTTAAGCAATTAAATAATGTTGA
>CAMCQX010000076.1 GCA_945876985.1 Chitinophaga pinensis | reverse complement strand
AACCACTGATTCCGGGCATATTTTCATCTAAAAAAATCACATCATATCGCTTCAGTTTTACTGCTTCCACAGCATCTACACCACTGGTAACTTTATCTACCGTATAACCTTTATTGGTTAGGTAAATAATATGTGGCTTTAATAAATCTATCTCATCATCGGCCCAAAGAATACTTGTATTGCTCATTTATGTTTTTGTTGTTTTTGCAAAGATTACTTGTTTACTTGAATTTAAAAATTGTTTGTGATTTATTTACTAATATGTTTATAAAAGGTAAATATAACGTGGTTCTTAGTGTTTTAGTATTTTTTTCGCACTTACGGGCAGACCTATGTGTCTGCCCTTAATATGAAACCAAAACAAATTCTCCAACAAATAAAATCAATCATTCAATTTTTGTAATTTTTCGGTCTTTCAATCTTTCCAACCTTGTAATCATTAAATAACCTATTTTTGAACCGTGAATATACCCAATAAAAAGAAAATAATCAACGATCCTGTTTATGGATTTGTAAATATACCTTTTGAATTAATCTACGATTTAATTGAACATTCTTGGTTTCAGCGCTTGCGCAGAATTAAGCAGTTAGGGCTTTCATATTTGGTTTATCCTGGAGCGCAACATACGCGTTTTCAACATGTAATTGGCGCCATGAGTTTAACTTTTCAAGCGGTAGAAATTTTAAAAAGTAAAGGAATTGAAATTACAAATCATGAAGCGGAATCGGTTTGCGCAGCCATTTTATTGCACGACATGGGGCATGGTCCTTTTAGCCATACTTTAGAAGGATTAATTATAGAAGAGGTTCCTCATGAAGAGATTTCATTGCGTTTTATGGAATTATTGAATGAACAATTTGAAGGTAAATTAACTACAGCCATTGAAATATTTACCAATAAATACCCTAAAAAATTCTTGCACCAATTGGTATCTAGTCAGTTAGATATGGATAGATTGGATTACTTGCGCAGAGATAGTTTTTATTCTGGTGTGCAAGAAGGAACAATTGGCCACGATAGAATTATTAATATGCTCAATGTGGTAAATGATGAATTGGTAATTGAAGAAAAAGGAATTTATTCAGTTGAAAAGTTTTTAATTGCCCGAAGGCTTATGTATTGGCAAGTTTATTTACACAAAACTGTGGTGGCTGCAGAGCAATTATTAATTAAAATAATAGAGCGAGCAAAATTTTTAGCTTTACAAAAGGAGGAATTATTTGCTACTCCTGCTTTGCATTATTTTTTATTTAATAAAATCGATAAGAAAACGTTTTATAACAGCAATGAAGCCATTGAAAATTATGCTCTTTTAGATGATGATGATATTTTTACTTCCATAAAAGTTTGGTGTAACCACCAAGATAAAATATTAAGCACACTTTGTAATATGCTTCGCAATAGAAAACTACCAAAAATAGTTTTGCAAAATGTACCATTTGATAAAACTACAGTAGAAAGTTACAAGTTCATGGTTGCCGATAATTTAGAAATTACAATGGATGAAGCTAATTATTTTGTTTATACCGATTCTGTTCAAAATAAAGCTTATAGCGCCAATAATTTCCATATTAATATTTTATTCAAAAACGGCCAAGTATTTGATATTGCTGAAGCCAGCGACCAATACAATATTGATTCATTAACTAAATTAGTTACCAAATACTTTTTGTGTTTTGTTCGAGAATAGTTGTCACTGATTTTACAATTAATACGGACTTATTAATAAATCAATCAACTAATCCACCTATTTTCCAATAAACTAATACTTTGAATCTTTGGCATTACTAGCTTGTGGTAAATTTGAAATTTGAAAATCAATTATATATATTCGTACTTTAATTTATTTAAAAAATGCAGATAAGTGTAGCGCAATTAGCGCAATTATTAAACGGAACCGTAGTTGGTAATCCAGATATTTTACTTCATACCGTTGCTAAAATTGAAGAAGGTCAGCAGGGCGCGCTTTCATTCTTAGCTAACATGAAATACGAACCACATTTATACAACACTTTATCGAGTGCAGTTTTAGTTAATAACGATTTTGAGCCAAGTGGAATGGTGGAAGCTACTTTAATAAAAGTAGAAAATGCCTATGCTTCATTTACTTTTTTATTAGAACAATTTGCAACGCAAGCCAATAAAAAAGAAGGAATTGAAGAAGGTTCTGTAATAAATAAAACTGCTGAATTAGGAACAAATATTTATGTTGGTGCTTTAACTTACATTGCCAATGGCGTAAAAATTGGAAATAATACCCAAATTTATCCAACTAGTTATATTGGAGACAATGTAAAAATTGGCGATAACTGCATCATTTATGCAGGAGTTAAAATTTATAATGATTGTGTAATTGGAAACAACGTAATAATTCACTCTGGAACTGTTATTGGCAGCGATGGTTTTGGATTTGCTCCTTTGGCCGATAGGTCATACAAAAAAATTCCTCAAATTGGAAATGTAATCATTGAAGATGATGTGGAAATTGGTAGCAATTGCAGTATTGATAGGGCTACAATGGGCAGTACCATTTTACGAAAAGGAGTAAAATTAGATAATTTTGTTCAAATTGCTCATAATGCTGTAATTGGTGAACACACAGTAATTGCTGCTCAAAGTGGAGTGGCTGGTAGTTCCAAAGTTGGAAAATATTGTGTTATAGGTGCGCAAGTTGGAATTGTTGGTCATATTTCTGTTGCAGATGGTAACATCATTGCCGGAAAAAGTGGAATAAGTGGAACAATTAAAGATGAAAATAAAAAGTGGTTTGGTTCTCCAGCATTTGAATATGCGGAGTCAATTAAATCTTCCATTATTTACAGAAAATTACCTCAGCTTTATAAAACCATTGCTAATCTTGAAAAAAAAATGAATGAAAAATAGTTTTTTTCAACTGTAACTTTTTTTGTAAGAATTCGTTTTAGTTGTTATTTTATTATAAATGTGCTTAATGAATGAATGTTACAGAATACAATACATGTGTTAAAAATTATGCTGATTCTGTTTTTCGATTCATTTATAAAAATATAAAAGATGAGGAAAAAGCCAAAGATATAGTGCAAGATACATTTGTTAAAATGTGGGTAAAAGTTGATGATATAATTGCCGAAAAAGCAAAGTCATACTTATTTACCGCTGCCTATAACACCATGATTGATGCCATAAGAAAAGATAAATACAAAGCTACTTATGAAGATCATTACGATGATTTTTTAACTACTCATAACACGTTTAATGACTTGAAAGAAATTATAAATTTGGCATTTAGTAAATTAAATGAAACCCAAAGAAGTGTTGTAATGTTACGTGATTATGAAGGCTATTCTTACGATGAAATTGGAAAAATTACAGGTTTGAACGAAAGTCAAGTAAAAGTATATATTTATAGGGCAAGATTAAGTATGAAAAAATTTATTGGTTCATATGAAAACGTAGTTTAAATATTTTAAATTCAACTGTATAGCTTTGTTAAAATGTCACTAGGGAAATAAAAAGTAAAATGGAAATAAATATTAATAATTACGAAGTATATGTAATTGATTTTATTGACGCTAAGTTAAATGAAATTGATTCAGCTAATTTATTGATTTTTTTAGATCAAAATCCAGTTTTAAAAGAAGAATTTGAAATACTAATTAATTCATCAAAATTAATTCCATTGGAACAAATTTCATTTGATAGTTCATTATTACTTAAGCCAACAAATATTAATGTAAACAACTATGATGAAAAACTTATTGCTTTAATTGAAAACGATTTATCTCAAATAGAAAAAGATGTTTTATTAAGTGATATAAATAAGTATCCAGCGCTTAAAAAAGCATACGAATTATTTTTAAAAACAAAGCTGTTTCCCGATTCCAAAATATTATTTAAAAACAAAGAAAGTTTAACCAAAAATCCAATTAGAATTATACCTTTATATACTAAAATATCTGCCATTGCTGCATTATTTATTGCAGTAATTATTGTATTTTATTTTGTAAATAATTTTAACTCCAATAATCAGTTAGCTAATAATGAAACCATTGTTAAAGCAAAACAAGATTCAATTTCAAAGATTTTAAAATCTAAAAATAATATTCCTATCAAATTACAACAAGATAACGAAAAAAAAATGTTGGCATTTGTTGGTGTAAATGCTGCTTTAGTTAAAAAGAATGGTAAAAAACCAATGTTTTCTCCAGCAATACCTTTAAATAAAAACAACAAAAATTTATTTAAAGAAAACCCTTTAAATAATAACAATAATCAATCTGTTACTCCAATTCCAATACCTAAAAAGATAATATCAGATAATGGTATAATCAATAATAATATTGCTCAAATAGAACTCCCAAAATTGGATGAAAAACAAGTTTTAAAAGAGAATAATGCTGATGCATATTTATCAAATAACAATGAAATTACCTTTCAAAATATGGAATCAGCTAATATTGAAAACAAAGATAGAAGTTTAACTAGTTATTTAAAAAATCAGCTTCAAATTACAGCTCAATCAGAAGTAATAACAGTAAATAAACCAACAAATTCAATTGAAAATATTACTTTAGCTGAATCAATTGGGTTAAATGTTTTATCTATTTATAACATGGTTTCAAACCACGATTTTAAAATTAAAAAAACCTACAACAATGATGGTGAAATAGAAAAGGTTAGAATAGTTGCTACTGGTTGGTAAAATATAATTTGTAGCTAACAATTAGCAAAGAATATTCAATTTACTAATTACTCATTACAGCAATTTTTATTTTTACTAATCCCTCGTCAAATTGTAATTCAGTTTGAGCTGTTTTTGAAGGAATTTGATACCTGTGAAAAGGGTTATAACCAACATCTTTATAATCTCTCCAACTTAATTTTGTTTTATCTGGGCCTATTGCTTCAAAATAAAATGTACTTCCCGAAGTAAGTTCACCATTGTTTATTTTTAATATTGTTTCTAGTTTTTCATTTGGAACACAATCTACTATTTTTAAATAACCTCTGCCTAATAAATTTCCTTTGAAATAGTAACTTGCATTTTTTCCTGAAATATTTTGAGAAAAGAACCACGACATTGTGCTGTCTATTTTTTTATCCCACGGACTTAATTTTGCTATATTTTGAATATTATTTAAATAAGCAAATGTTTCATAAACAGGCTTATCTATAATAATACTTCTATCTACTTTAAACTCTCTTGGGAATAATAATGAAACTCCAAAAAATGCGGCTATTAACAACCAAAAACTAATAAATATTTTAAATAATTTCATGTTATTTTCTTTAATAATTTATGCTTTGAATTTAAATGCTTTTTCTATGATTAATGCTTGCTCTTCAGTATGAACTTTACTATATCCAGTTGCTGTTGAAGCGCTACTTTCCCTGCTTATTCTTTTTAAATGTAAGTTATTGTCCCAACGCATTAAATATAACCATGCACCCATATTTTTAGGCTCTTCTTGAACCCAATAAAATTCTGCGCCTTCATACTTTTTATATATTGCTGATAGTTGTTTTACAGGCATTGGATATAACTGTTCCATTCTTACTATAGCCACATCTTTTCTTTCATTTTTTTGTTGAAATTCTAATAATTCATAATAAATTTTACCTGAACAAATCAATACTCTTTTTACTGATTTATTGTCTGTATAATTATCATCAATTACTTCTTGAAATCCACCACTTGTAAATGCTTCTGATTTACTTAAACATTTTGGATGACGTAATAAACTTTTTGGCGTCATTATTACCAATGGCAATCTAAAATCACGTTTCAATTGTCTACGTAATGCATGAAAATAATTTGCAGGATTGGTAATATTGCAAACTTGCATATTCCAATTTGCACATAGTTGTAAAAAACGTTCTATCCTAGCCGATGAATGTTCCGGTCCTTGACCTTCATAACCATGAGGAAGCATTAATGTTAACCCACTATAAGTTTTCCATTTTGTTTCCGCACTTGCCAAATATTGATCAATTACAATTTGTGCGCCATTGCCAAAATCTCCAAATTGTGCTTCCCATATTGTTAAATCATTAGGTGTAAACATGCTATATCCATATTCAAATCCGAGTACGGCATATTCACTTAAAAATGAATTATAAAACTCCACATTTCCTTTTTTTAATTCACCTAAACTATCTAAAATATTATGTTCTCGTTCACTATCTTCTTGCTTTATAATTGCGTGTCTATGACTGAATGTACCTCTTTCGCAATCTTGTCCACTCATTCGCACTCCATGACCTTCGTTCGATAAAGATGCATAGGCCATTAATTCACCCATTGCCCAATCAAAACTATCGTTTTTGATCATGTTTTTTCTATCATTAAAAAGTTTTTCTATTTTACTAAATGCTTTAAAATTACTTGGAATATCAGTAATTTTTGAAGCCAGCTCCTTAAATAATTTACTTTCAATACTTGTATTTGGTGAATGATCAAAATCTTCCATTTTTGCAGATCGGAATCCTTCCCATTTTTCTGCTAAAAAATTCTTTGCCTTAGAAACCTCTGCTGCTTTTGCACTTTCTAATTTTTCTTGTAATTCTTTTCTAAATTCAGCATCCATTTCCTTCGCCAAATCAGCCTCTACACTTCCTGAACTTAATAGTTTTTGGTTGTATATTTCTCGTGGATTTGGATGCGCTGCAATGGCTTTATATAATAATGGTTGGGTAAATCGTGGTTCATCACCTTCATTATGGCCATATTTTCTATAACCTAACAAATCAATAAATACATCGCTATTAAATTCCTGACGATATTCCATTGCTAATTTTACGGTATAAACTACCGCTTCTGCATCATCTGCATTTACATGAAATACTGGGCATAAAGTAGTTTTTGCCACATCAGTGCAGTAAGTTGAAGTTCTTGCTTCTGTATAATTGGTAGTAAACCCAATTTGATTATTAGTAACAATATGAATACATCCTCCAACAGAATAAGCTTTTAAACCTGCCATTTGTAATACTTCATAAACTACACCTTGGCCCGCAATTGATGCATCGCCATGTAATAATATTGGCGCAACTTTATCTATATTTCCTTTATATTCTTTATCTAATTTAGCCCTTGTTAATCCCTTAACTACAGGATTTACAGTTTCTAAATGAGATGGATTTGGTGTCAAAACTAATTTTACATTTTTATTAGTTCGTGTTGTTATATCCGATGAAAAACCTAAATGATATTTTACATCTCCTTCAAATATTCCTTCATCTTCAGCACTTTTTCCTTCAAATTCCTTAAATATATCTTCATA
>CAMCQX010000075.1 GCA_945876985.1 Chitinophaga pinensis | reverse complement strand
ATTGCTCGTTTACCTATTGCATTTTGGGATGAATTTAATTTCAAATTATCTACCGGTGGTGGTGGTTTAGTAATATTCGTAATTGAATTAGCTGCTTTATTTGCTGTAATAATGATTACAATATTATTAGTTCAAGGAACAAGAAGAATTCCTGTTCAATATGCTAAAAGAATTGTAGGTAACAGACAGTTTGGTGGTGTTAGACAATATATTCCTTTGAAAATTAATGCTGCTGGTGTTATGCCAATAATATTTGCACAAGCATTAATGTTTATACCTGGTTATGTTGCTCAGTTTATTCCAAATGTAGAAGCAAGTAGTTTTTTGTCTTCATTTGCTAATCCATTATCGTTTGCTTACAACATGACTTTTGGTTTATTAATAGTTTTATTTACTTATTTTTATACTGCAATTTCAGTAAATGCTAATCAGATTTCTGATGACATGAAAAGAAATAATGGTTTTATTCCTGGTGTTAAACCGGGAAAATCAACGGCAGATTTTATTGATAATGTAATGAGTAGAATTACTTTACCAGGAGCTATATTCTTAGCATTTGTTGCAGTTTTACCTTCATTTGCTGGAGCTTTTAACATCAATAGCCAGTTTGCACAATTTTATGGTGGAACTTCATTATTAATTTTAGTTGGTGTTGTTTTAGATACATTACAGCAAATTGAAAGTCATTTATTAATGCGTCAATATGATGGATTAATGAAAAGTGGTAAAATTAAAGGAAGAAGCGGAAGTAATACAGCAGCTTAATTAGTTGTTGATAAATCGAAATTAAATGTTATTTTCGCAACCCCAATAAAAAATGTCAAAACAATCAGTAATAAAACAAGATGGAATTATTGTCGAAGCATTAAGTAATGCAATGTTTCGAGTTCAACTTGAAAATGGACATCAAATTATTGCACATATTTCAGGTAAAATGAGAATGCATTATATTAAAATTTTACCAGGAGATAAAATTGCATGTGAAATGAGTCCATACGATTTGACAAAAGGAAGAATTATTTATAGATACAAATAAAAATTAAATAGAAGAAATGAAAGTTAGAACTTCTGTAAAGAAACGCAGCGAAGATTGTGTAATTGTAAAACGTAAAGGAAGAGTTTACGTTATTAACAAAAAGAACCCAAAGTTTAAACAACGTCAAGGATAATAATATAATATGGCTCGTATATCAGGTATAGATTTACCAAAAAATAAAAGAGGTGAAATAGGTTTAACCTATATTTACGGAATTGGACGTTCAACTGCTACATTAATATTGGAAAGTAATAATATTGATGTAAACAAAAAAGTTAATGAGTGGAGTGATGACGAATTAAGTGCAATTCGTAAACATATCACTGAGTTTATAACTGTAGAAGGTGAATTAAGATCAGAAAAACAATTAAATATTAAACGTTTGTTAGATATTGGTTGTTATCGTGGTTTACGCCATCGTAAAGGATTACCAGTTCGTGGTCAAAGAACCAAAACCAATTCTAGAACTAGAAAAGGGAAACGTAGAACTGTTGCTGGTAAAAAGAAAGTTACTAGATAATAAATAGCATAATAAAATATAATGGCTACAAATAATAAAAAAGTTAGTAAGAAAAGAGTTGTTGTGATTGACACACATGGTCAAGCACATATAAAAGCCTCTTTTAACAATATAATCATCTCTATTACCAATGGTACTGGTCAAGTTGTTTCTTGGGGTTCTGCTGGTAAAATGGGATTTAGAGGTTCTAAGAAAAACACTCCTTACGCTGCTCAAACAGCTGCTTCAGAGTGCGCAAAAGTTGCAGTTGATGCTGGAATGAAAAAAATCGATGTTTTCGTTAAAGGACCTGGTAGTGGAAGAGAAAGTGCAATTCGTACTTTACAAGCTAGTGGTTTAGAAGTTTTATCAATTAGAGATATTACTCCACTTCCTCACAACGGTTGTCGCCCTCCAAAAAGCAGAAGAGTATAATAAATTAAAATAGAAAGATTATAAAATGGCAAGATATATAGGTCCCAAAACCAAAATAGCAAGACGCTTTAAAGATCCGATTTTTGGAAGCGATAAATATTACGAAAAACGTAGTACAATTCCTCCTGGTCAACATGGTAATGCTAGAAGAAGAACTAAGCAAACTGAATACGCAATTCAATTAGGCGAAAAACAAAAAGTTAAATATACTTATGGTGTTTTAGAACGTCAGTTTTATAAAATATTTGAAGAAGCTGTTCGTATTAAAGGTGTTACAGGCGAAAACTTAATTAAATTCTTAGAAGCTCGTTTAGACAATACCGTTTATCGTTTAGGCTTAGCAACTACAAGAGCAGGTGCTCGTCAATTAGTTGGACATAGACACATTACGGTTAACAGTAAAGTTGTAAATATTTCTTCTTATAAATTAAAACCAGGTGATGTTGTTGGTGTGAGAGAGAAATCAAAATCTTTGGAAACAATAAATATCAGTTTAACTACTTCAAACGTAAAGCGTTTTAATTGGTTAACTTGGGATAGTTCAACTTTAAGTGGAGTTTTTGTATCTTTGCCTGAACGTGATCAAATACCTGAAAATATAAAAGAACAATTAATTGTAGAGTTGTACTCTAAATAATAAACTTAATAAAGACTATTATAAATGGCAATACTTGCTTTTCAAAAGCCTGACAAGGTTATCATGCATAAAGACACTGACTTCTTTGGTCAGTTCGAATTCCGTCCTCTTGAAAAAGGATATGGGGTTACTATTGGTAACTCTTTAAGAAGAATTTTATTGTCTTCTTTAGAAGGTTACGCAATAACTTCAGTTAAAATAACTAGTGTCGATCATGAATTTTCTACTATCAAAGGAGTTATTGAAGACGTAACTGAAATCATTCTTAACTTAAAGCAAGTACGTTTTAAACGTACCATGGATGGAGTTGATCATGAGAAAATATTTATTAATATAAAAGGTCAAGAGCAATTTACTGCTGGTGATATTGCAAAACATACAAATGCTTACAAAATTCTAAATCCCGATTTAGTAATTTGTAACATGGAAAGTTTTGTTCACTTAGAAGTTGAATTAATAGTTGAAAAAGGTCGTGGATATATGCCAGCTGACGAAAACAGAACTAAAGATTCAATCATAGGTGTTATTCCAATAGATGCTGTTTTTACTCCAATTATTAATGTTAAATTTTCGGTTGAGGATTATCGTGTTGAACAAAAAACAGATTACGAAAAATTAAGTATTGATATTAGTACTGATGGAACAATACACCCAGAAGAAGCTTTAAAAGAAGCTGCTAAAATTCTTATTCAACATTTTATGTTGTTTAGCGATGAATTGATTACTTTAGATACTCAAGTAAAAGAAGTTCCTCAAGAAGTGGATGAAAATTTATTACATGTTCGTAAAATTTTAAAAACTCCTTTATCCGATTTAGATTTATCCGTTCGTGCATACAACTGTTTGAAAGCTGCCGATATTAAATCATTATCAGAATTAGTAAGTTTTGATATTGTTGATTTATTAAAATTCAGAAATTTTGGTAAAAAATCTTTATCAGAATTAGAAGAATTAGTTCGCGATAAAGGTTTGACTTTTGGAATGGACGTAGCTAAATTTAAATTAAACGAAGACTAATCGTAGCAATACGATATAAACAAAAATAATAATGAGACACGGAAAAAAACTTAATCATTTAGGTAGAACTGCTCCTCACAGAAAAGCAATGTTAGCTAATATGGCTTCATCATTGATAATGCATAAAAGAATAACTACAACTTTAGCTAAGGCTAAAGCTTTAAGAGTATATGCTGAGCCTTTAATTACTAAATCTAAAGATGACTCTACGCACAGCCGTAGAACTGTTTTTGCTTACTTAAAACAAGCAGAAGCTGTTAAAGAATTATTTGGATCAGTAGCTGCTAAAATAGCTGACAGGCCAGGTGGGTATTTAAGAATTTTAAAACTAATGAACCGTAAAGGTGATAATGCTGATATGGCAATTATTGAATTAGTTGATTTCAATGAAGCGATGATTTCAATGAAAGAAGTTAAAACTGCTGCTAAGAAAACTAGACGTGGTAAAGTTAAGAAAGAAGAAACAACTATTGAAGTTGCTGAAGTTGCCGAAGTATCTGAAGTAACTGAAACAGCGGAATAATTTTTTTTAATAATTTAAACCTGAGTAAATTTACTCAGGTTTTTTTTTGCTTATTTTTTTATGTTCATTTATTTAGAATATTATTATTTATACTATTTGTTATTTTAAATAATCAAAATATTTTAGTTGTAAAATAAATAATATTGTGCCGATATTTATTTTAAGCATGAAAATAATTCAATATTATATATCAATATTAGTTTAATTATCAAAGATGATTTACTAGAAATTTATATATTTTTTATAAAGAAAGTCATGTTATTTTGTAAATTTAATCCTATATATTCATTGAAAAATGGTAATAGTTATTAACTTAGGAAATGAAATAGTATGAATATTTGGAAATTATGTTATTGTCTTATTATAAATCATTTAACATTGTTATTTTTTTGAAATTATAGTTTATTATTAAAATATGTATTTAGTTTTATTCTTTTAATGATAGATTAAATGTAAAAAAACGAATATGACAAAGTGTAATATCAATAAATTATTAATTATTACTAAATTCGTAAAAGATTTTAAAAGAAATTATCATGAATAAAATTCACACTTTAATTTTAATTGTTGCTTTCGCGGCCCTTGCTTCTTGTATAAGAGATCCTTCAAAAGATGACATATACACAAATAATACAAGCCCATATGAGCCAACTACTACTGTAACTTTAACAGATAGTTTTGGTTCAAATATAATTTACAGAAAAGAAGCTACTGCAAATATTTTTGTTGCTATTAAAATGAAAGCAGGAGTTTCGCTTAAAACATTAAAAATTGAAAGAAGAATTGACCTTGATGCACCTGAAGTTGTTTCATTTAATGATAGAGTAGATACGGTAACTAATTTTAAATCTACTTACACACTTACTGATAATATCACTACGCCTTTAACAGAGGGATCTATAATTACATATATGATTACTGTTACTGATTCTAAACTTTTATTAGCTACAGCTTCTATTTTTTATATTGTAAAAAGAGAGAATAATGTTTTAATTTCTAAAGACATTGAATTGGCTGGCCAACAAAATACTTTACTAGATAAAAACTTTCAAGGATTAGTAAATAACTTTGAATCATATTCTAATGGCGGATCAGGAAATGCAGGTATAAACTCTTATTATATTGATTTTGTTTATTATTTTGATCCAACGAATTTAAATGTGTTTGCATCTCCAAATAATGTAATGGCAGAAAATTCTTATTGGGCATCTGAAATTTCCACATGGTCTAGGCAAAATGATACTAAGTTTAAAATTACTAGTATCAATGCAGTCCAATTTGATTCAATTAAAAGTACGAGTAAGTCTGATGATTCTTTTTATAATACAGACTTTTCAACTGGTACTACTGATAAAATCACTAAATTTTTATTAAATGATGTTTATGCATTTAGAAATGTATATGGAAAAGTTGGATTGCTAAAATTCACTCAAGTAGCTTCAGACGAAACCGGTTCAATCAAAGTTCAAATCATTTGTCAGAAATAGTTTCAATAAATAATATTTAACAAAAAAAGCTGCTCAATATTTGGGCAGCTTTTTTTTATGTATAAAATTGAAGTTATTAATATGCTTTAGCAAACAATACTCTTTGAGTGGAAGGATTACTTGTTAACACACAAATACCTTCTTCTTGAGGATTATTTAAAGGTACACAACGAATGGTGGCTTTACTCAATTCTTTTATCTTTTCTTCAGTTTCACTGGTTCCGTCCCAATGCGCACTTACAAATCCGGTTTTGTTATCTAACGCATCTTTAAATTCATCCCAAGTGTTTACAACATGAATATGTGAATCTCTATAATCTTTAGCCTTATTGTAAATATTATCCTGAATTTCATTCAATAAATTACTGATATTTCCAGGTAAATTCTCAGCATTTATAATTTCTTTGGTTTTGGTATCACGTCTGGCTAATTCAACGTTACCTGCAGCCACATCTCTAGCACCAATTGCAATGCGCAATGGAACTCCTTTTAGCTCATAATCTGCAAATTTATAACCTGGAGAAATTCCATCTCTGTCGTCTAATTTCACTAAAATACCTTTGGCTTTTAAAGCAGCAAAATACTCACGGGCTTTTTCTAAAACCAATGCTTTTTCATCTTCTTTTTTACCTGTAATTGGTACAATTACCACTTGAATCGGTGCTAATCTTGGAGGTAATACTAATCCTTCATCATCGCTATGACACATAATCAGTGCGCCCATTAATCGGGTAGAAACTCCCCAACTGGTAGCCCAAACATAATCTTTTACATTTTCTTTGCTTACAAATTTTACATCAAATGCTTTTGCAAAATTTTGACCTAAAAAGTGACTCGTTCCCATTTGCAAAGCTTTTCCATCTTGCATTAAACCTTCAATACAAAAAGTTTCATCAGCACCTGCAAAACGTTCGTTTGCTGTTTTTATTCCTTTTATTACTGGAACCGCCATTACATTTTCGGCAAAGTCAGCATACACTTCCAACATTTGTTTAGTTTCGGCCAATGCTTCTTCTTTTGTTGCGTGAGCAGTATGTCCTTCTTGCCATAAAAATTCAGCAGTACGTAAAAACAAACGTGTACGCATTTCCCAACGAACCACATTGGCCCACTGATTGATTAATATGGGTAAATCTCTGTAACTTTGAATCCAATCGCGGTAAGTATTCCAAATAATGGCTTCACTAGTTGGACGAACAATCAATTCTTCTTCCAATTTTGCTTCAGGATCAACCATTAATTTACCTGGTCTATCAGGATCAGTTTTTAAGCGATAGTGCGTAACAATGGCACATTCTTTTGCGAAACCTTCTGCATTTTTTTCTTCTGCTTCAAACAAACTTTTTGGAACAAATAGCGGAAAATAGGCGTTTTGATGACCTGTTTCTTTAAATCTTCTGTCTAAGTCAGCTTGCATTTTTTCCCAAATGGCATATCCATAAGGTTTTATAACCATACAGCCTTTTACAGCCGAATGTTGTGCTAAATCTGCTTGTTCTACTAAATTATTATACCACGCTGAATAGTTTTCACTGCGCTTTATTTTTTTAAATTCTGCCATAATTTATTATCGAGGTGCGAATGTAACAATGATTTTTGATTTTTGATGGATGATTTGTGATATCAACAA